>CABQJA010000033.1 GCA_902464345.1 uncultured Clostridium sp. | reverse complement strand
AAGATTATATTACTTTTTATTTTATATTCGTGCTAAATTATTTTCAACAGTAAAGAAGTTTTATTTTATAAATGCAATTCAAATTAGGAGGTATTATTATGCGAATCGTAGAAGGATATCAAAAAGGAATCAACCTGGGTGGTTGGTTATCACAGGGTTCTCTGGATAAAACACATCTGGATACATTTATTCAGGAATCCGATATTGAGAAAATTGCATCCTGGGGTGCAGACCATGTTCGTCTGCCTTTGGATTATGAAAACATTGAATACGAAGATGGACGCACCAAGGAAGAAGGGTTTCAATACATTGATAACTGTATTGCCTGGTGCCGCAAGCATCATCTGAATCTGGTATTGGATCTTCATAAAACCTATGGTTATATCTTCGATGACCCGGACTATTCAAGTGAATTTTTCCATAGTGAAGCATTGCAGCAGCGATTCCTGTCTATCTGGGAGAAAATCATCACCCGTTATGCCAAAGATTCCGATATGATGATGTTTGAATTATTAAATGAAGTTGTACCTGCCGATGTGGTCGATGAATGGAATGACCTTTCCCAGCGCGGCATCCGGCTGATCCGGAAATATGCTCCGACTGCAAAGATTTTATACGGTGGTGTATGCTATAATGCGGTTACCTCCATTAAGAAGCTATTACCTCCGGCAGATGAAAATATCGTTTACAACTTCCATTGCTATGAACCTCTTCTGTTTACTCACCAGACCGCACAGTGGGTGGACGGAATGCCTGCAGACTTTCATATCAATTACCCCGGAAACTTTGATGAATACATGCAAATCAGTAAAACAATCAAAGGAACTATGAACGGAGCTTTGGCAGAAGAAGGACTGAACCTGACCTCTCTCGGTCCGGATTTCTTTGAAAAAATGTTCTTAGACGGCATTCAGGCTGCCGAGCATTTTGATGTCCCTCTCTATTGTGGCGAATATGGAGTCATTGACCAGGCACCACCGGAAGATACCGTCCGCTGGTTCCATGATATTAATTCTGTCTTCAAAAAATACGGCATTGGCCGCGCCGTATGGACCTACAAGGAAAAGGACTTTGGCATCGTCGGACCGCACTATGACTCTGTACGCGAAGCATTAGTAGATAGCATCTTCGGTTAATCCGATCTACCGTTCATTACAGCTTCTTTAATGCCTCGTCCATTGTATGCCAGCCAAGGACTGCACATTTTACTCTCGCAGGCATATGTGATATATCTTTCAGGGCGGACGCCTCTTCCAGCTCATCAAGCTCCTCATCGGTTGTCTCGCCCTTGATCATCTTAAGAAACAGCTCGCTCAGATGTCTGGCCTCTTCCTCGGTCTTGCCGACGATCATTCCAAGCATAATATCCGCAGATGCCTGAGAAATCGCACACCCGTCTCCGATAAATGCTCCGTCCTTGATCACACCGTCTTCCACCTTTAACTTTAACCAGATATCGTCTCCACAGTTCGGGTTCACACCCTCCAACACCACATTGGCATCCGGAAGATCATGCTTGAAATCCGGACGGATATTATGTTCTGTTAGGATTTCATTATAAAAGCTTCTATTCTCCATATCCCATCTTCCTCCTTACTTCCGATACACTCTTTACAAATGCATCCACCTCTTCCGGTGTATTATAAAACATAAAGCTTGCTCTGGTCGTATTATAGACCTTCAGATAGGTAAGGAGCGGCTGTGCGCAATGATGTCCGGCACGCACATCGATTCCGTCCGCTGCCAGAATTTCACTTACATCATGCGGATGCACCTGTTCGATCGTAAATGCTACGATTCCGGTGTGATTCTCCGGCTGCTCCGAACCAATCACATGCACATGCGGGATCTTTGCCAGACCTTCCATAGCCCGTCCGGCCAACTGAAGCTCGTGCGCTTCAATCGTTTCAAATCCAACCTCTTCAATATAATGGATCGCAGCTGCCAGTCCGGCTGCTCCGGCTGCATTTACCGTTCCTGCTTCGAATTTATGCGGCAGTTCTGCAAATACCGCTCCTTCTCTGGATACCGATGAGATCATTTCACCACCGGTCATAAATGGCGGCATCTCTTCCAGCAGTGCTTCCTTCCCATACAACACACCGATTCCCATCGGGGCCATCAGCTTATGTCCGGAAAATGCCAGAAAATCAGCTTGCAACTCATGGACATCAATCGGCATATGCGGAGCACTCTGTGCCGCATCTACCACTACCACTGCACCAAATGCATGTGCCCGGTCTGCCATCTTCCGAACCGGATTCACACAACCAAGCACATTGGATACGTGTCCGACTGCCAGAAGCCTCGTATGCTCATTGATTCCGACCTCTAAGGTCTCGTCTGTCAGGGTTCCATCCGGCTCACACTCCAGATACCGAAGGGTTGCTCCTGTTACCTGTGCTGCCATCTGCCATGGCAACAGATTACTGTGGTGTTCCATGATCGTAACTGCGATCTCATCCCCCGGCTTCAGATGGTGGCAGGCATAGCTGTAAGCCACCAGATTCAGTCCTTCGGTCGTATTTCTGGTAAAGATGATCTCTTTCTCAGAATCCGCATGGATAAAATCCCGAACCGCCACTCTTGCATTCTCATAAACCTCCGTGGCACGCAGGCTCAACGGATAAAATCCACGTAACGGATTCGCATTACTCTCTTCATAAAACTGCTTCTCCGCCTCAATAACGACTGCGGGTTTCTGGGCGGTTGCCGCATTATCGATATAGATTGTCTGGTTCGTCTGAAGGAGCGGAAAATCCTTCCTGTAATCATGCTCTGTCATACGCCATTACCTCCGCCAGCTGCTTTTCTACCAGTGTCTCTGTCTCTTCATCCCGGATCTGACGATAGAGCACCTCCATCTTGCCCTTTGCCATAATATCCTCAGCGGTCTCCGCTCCGATACCTCTGGCCGCAAAATAGAATAATGTATCCTCGTCCAGTTCACCGATCGTTGCTCCATGAGAACCTTCCACATCCTCCTCTGCACAAAGGATCAGCGGAATCGTCTTATTCACTACATCATCTCCAAGCAACAGAACATTCTCCGTCTCTGCCCCCTTGGATTCGGAAGAACCGTTCTTGAAATCAATGGAACCGCGGAATATCTTCTGTGCAGAATCCTTTAAGGTACCATCGACCTGGATCAGACTATTGGTCTTCTTTCCAAAATGATTGACGATCAGATTTATATCCAGTATCTGCTTCTTCTGTCCCAGATAGCCGATTGCAATCTGTACATCCGATGCAGCTCCGTTCAGATCTGTCCGAATTCCGTTGTACAGATTTCCTCTGCCAATCACCATCTGCAGCAGTTCAAACTTCGCACCCTCTTCACAGGTGCATCCGATATCATTTAGCAGTTCTGTCTGCTCGCCCTGCATAAAAATCTGCACCAGACGGATCTTACTTCCGGCCTTCGCCCGGATCTGTGTCCGGAATGCCAGACGGTCAGCGGGAAGATTGCCCTCCGGGAAGGTCTGGATCAGTGTCAGCTCAGACTCCTTCTCCGCTTTTACAAACAGCATGCCTGCAGAGCCTTCTGCCTCCCGGCTGCCGATCGTCATACGAACCGTCTCACCCTTGTTTGTCTCATCTGCCTGAATCCCATAACCGCTCACATCCGGGTCGGTAAACAGTACATCTGCTTCCTTCCCTGCTCCTGTCTCCACCGCCTGTTTCTCTTCTTCTGACACCTCGAACGGCTTTCCGCCTTCAGTCAACACCTGACATGGTGCCGGTGCCGGCTTCCACTGAATCGTTGTATCATTTAAATGTAACCAATGCCATGTCTTGGATGGCAATGCATTAATCTTCATCTCGTAATTTTCTTCCATTTCCGGCACCTCCTTAACCAATGCTGCCCTTCATTTCCAGTCGGATCAGATTATTCATTTCCAATGCATACTCCAGTGGCAGCTCCTTGGATACGTTATCTGCAAATCCGCTGACAATGCAGGCTCTCGCATCCTCTTCACTCATTCCGCGGCTCATCAGATAGAATACCGCATCATCACTGATGCTTCCGATCTGTGCTTCATGGCCGACATTCGCCTTTCTGGTGCGGATGTCCATAGCCGGGATCGTATCGGACCGTGAAATGGAATCCAGCATCAGAGACTGACAGGATACCGCAGACTTGGAATGCTCTGCCTCCTTGGTCACGACTACAGAGGAACGGAACGTACTGATACCACCATCCTTGGAGATAGACCGTGTATTCATATAGGAGCTGGTGTCCGGTGCCGCATGAACGACCTTTGCACCGGTATCCAGATTCTGTCCCTTGCCGGCAAAGGTAACACCGGTAAATTCCATTCTGGCACCCTTGCCCTTTAAGATACTCATCGGATACAGGTAGGATACATGGGAACCAAAGGAACCGGATACCCATTCAATGGTTCCGCCTTCCGCTACCGTTGCACGCTTTGTATTTAAGTTATACATGTTCTTGGACCAATTCTCAATTGTGGAATAACGAAGCTTTGCATTCTTGCCGACAAAAAGCTCTACACAGCCTGCATGCAGATTCGCCACATTATATTTCGGTGCGGAACAGCCCTCTATGAAATGCAGATCTGCGCCCTCATCTACAATGATCAGGGTATGCTCGAACTGCCCGGCTCCCGGTGCATTTAACCGAAAATAAGACTGCAACGGAATCTCTACCGAAACACCCGGTGGTACATAAACGAACGAACCGCCGGACCATACCGCCCCATGCAGTGCGGCGAATTTATGATCATTCGGACGGACCAGCTTCATAAAATGTGTCCGTACCATATCTGCATATTCACCGTTTAATGCGCTTTCCATATCGGTATAGACAACACCCTTTTCGGCAACCTCTTCCCTGACATTGTGATAAACCAGCTCGGAATCATACTGGGCACCGACACCGGCCAGAGACTTCCGCTCTGCCTGTGGAATTCCCAGACGCTCAAATGTATTCTTAATATCCTCCGGTACCTCGGACCACTTCGCCTTCATCTTTGTATTCGGTCTGACATAGGTTACGATATTATCCATGTTCAGTCCCTCAATAGATGGTCCCCAGTCCGGGATCGGCATATTGTTATAGATCTGCAAGGACTCCAGACGGAAGGTCTGCATCCATGCTGGATCATGTTTTTCTTTCGATAACTGTTCTACGATTTCCGGAGTCAGACCCGCCTTCAGCTTATAGGCATCCTTTTCCTCGTCTTTGAAATCATATATATTACGGTCGATATCTTCTACGTAAGTCTTCTCTTTCATATCCTTCGGATGCTCCTTTCCCATTACCGGTTCTGTGACTCGTATCTGCCAAAGCCTTCTGCATTGATCTCGTCCACCAGGGATGCATCTCCGGTCTTAATGATCTTACCCTCTACCATAACATGTGTATAATCTACAGACAGGGATTCCAGAATCTTTGTACTATGTGTGATGATCAGCAGACTTCCGTTGCAGTTCTTCTGATATTCCTCAATGCCTGCAGATACGGTCCGTACAGCATCTACGTCCAGACCGGAATCTGTCTCATCCAGAATGGCCAGTGCCGGCTTCAGCATCAGAAGCTGAAGGATCTCTGCCTTCTTCTTCTCACCACCGGAAAAACCTACATTCAGATCACGCTCTGCATATGACGGATCCATCTGCAGCAATGCCATCGTCTTCTCCAGCTCCTTCTTATAATCCCACAACTTGATCCGCTTTCCGGTCTTCTGTTCCAGTGCATTCCGGATAAAGGAGCTCAAGGTCACACCCGGAACTTCCAAAGGATTCTGGAAGGACAGGAATAAACCGTCCTTAGACCGCTCATTTACCGGCTCCTCCGTAATATTCTTTCCCTGAAACCGGATCTCGCCACCGGTTACCATATACTTCGGATTTCCCATCAGGGCATAACCGAGCGTTGACTTTCCGGTTCCGTTCGGTCCCATCAATACATGAGTCTCACCACTGCCAATGGATAAATCCACGCCGTGAAGAATCTTCTTATCTTCAACCTCTACATATAAATCCTTTACTTCCAATAACTGCTTATCCGTCATCTTTCTTCCTCCTGATCGTTCCATCTGTTTACGGTTCTATTCCTAAGGCATCTATGCCACTTACTTCTGATCCTGTGCCGCACCCGTCTGTCCGACAGCTCCCTTCGCCACATCCTCCAGCGTCATATTATCAAAGTAATTATTGATCAGATCTGCCAGTCCCTGCCAGATTGGGAGCGTGTAACAGAGCTCCGATCGATCACATGGCATGGAATCATCTTTTAAACATGCGACCGGTGCCAGAGTGCCTTCTGTCAGTTTCAGAATCTCTCCCACACTGTAATCTCCCGGTTCTCTGGTCAGACGATAGCCTCCTCCATGTCCGCTGGCTGCCTCGATCAGATGATTCTTCGACAACAACCGGGTAATACTTTCCAGATATTTCTGGGACAATGCTTCCTGCTGCGATATTTCTTTTAACGGAATATAGCTGCCATCATGATGTACCGCCAGATAGACCATGACTCGCAGTGCATATCTCCCCTTTGATGAAATCACCATGCCTGCTGTTCCTTCTTTCTTCATACTCTTTAACTTCTCACCACAGAATAACCCTATTCACCTACTATGTCAATAGGTAATCGGACAAATCATCCAAAAGCCCAGAAGAATCACAAGGAAAATCACATTTGCAATCGTAAACAGAATGAAATATTTTCCCCGAAGCTTACGATTCTCTTTCGCAATGTATTTGAAACTGATCAGACTTGCCATCGATGCGATCAGAGTTCCCAGGCCACCTAGATTCGTTCCTACGATCAATGCCTGAATATTATCGGTAAATCCGGAAAGCAGGATTGCTGCCGGTACATTACTCATGACCTGACTGGCAATTACTGCCGTTATCACCTCGCGGCCGTTAATAAACTCCTGAAGAAACCGGCTGAACGCAGGTATTCTTCCTACATTTCCTATAAAAATAAATAATGCCGTAAATGTTCCAAGCAATGAGTAATCTATCTGTCTCCATATCGTTCTATCCCGGATACTAATGTATACGATCACCAGCAGCAACGGAATCGGAAACGGCAGGATATGTGCCACCGATAACAGACTGACCAGAAATAATGCCAAATAGCATCCAAACTTTTTCTTATCTATGGGATATCTTCTATTCGTATCTGCTTCTCTCATTAAGATACTCTGATCTTCCCCCGATCTAAGTTCCTGATTTTTCTCTGTTATCAAAGTCTTACCTTTGGTCACATCTCCCTTTTCAAATTTCTCTCTTCCTACACAAATCGCAATCCATACGCCCAGTAGTAATAATGAAATTCCCGTATACGGAAGCATTAATCGGAGAAACCCCGGAATACCGATTCCGGCTTTTCCATACAGATACAGATTCTGTGGATTACCGATCGGTGTCAACATACTTCCGAGATTAGCCGCGATTGTCTGCATAACAACCACCCTTAGCATCCAGGTTCTTTGAACCTTCTCTCCCAGCTGCTTCATGATGATGATCGTAAATGGCACAAACGTGATCAATGCTACATCATTGGTAATCAGCATTGATAAAAAGAAACACAACAATACCAGAGTCAATACGATTCCGCCGCTTCCTCTTACCTGTGCAAGCAGTCCCTGTGCCAACCGATCAAATACATAAATCTGTTTCATGCCTGCAACAACTGCCATCAGACAGAATAGTATTCCAAGTGTTCTGAAATCGATATAGAAAATATAATTCAAATCCGGTGGTATGATCACCATTGAAATAGCCGCTAATATTACCGCGATCATTAACACGGTTTCTTTTTTCCAAAATGTTATCATTGCCTTTATAACTTGTTTCATCTTCAGTACTTCCTTTCTATTGAAATTATAGCATTATCTCTTTCTATCTTCTACTTCTTTTCCTATATGCAATCATTAATCCTCCACGTTCTGCATAATAGCTGCAGATCCCGTGCATTTGTGTGATACGGACCTCTGCCTCCGGCCATCGTTCCTTCACACGGTGTGCCAGCCGTTCTGCTGCCTTCCGGTGAAAGCAATGACTGATCATAACTGACTTTCCGTCGAATCCCCGTTCTTCCATGTCCTCTATCAGCCGATCACAGACCCGGTGCTCTCCCCGTATCTTATGCAGGATTTCAATCTTACCCTCTTGGTTTCCCGTTCCGATCAAGCAGAGCTTCAATCGGTTCACTGCATAACCGATCAGACGATGCATTCTTCCTGCCTTTATCAGGTTCTCAAAATGAAACAACGCAAATAACACCTGTACCTGTTCCCGTTCTATCTCTGCTTTCCGTATGAGTTCTTCTCCGCTCTTTCCCTCCAGGATATTCTGTATCAGTTGCTGTACCTGCAGACCGATCCCGACACCTGCCGACCGGGAATCCAGTATATACACCTGCCGTTCCGGATGATCTTCCAGAAATAGCTCGCGCGCAATTACTGCACTCCGGCAGCTGCCGGAAAGTGCTCCTGACATCGTAATAACTATGACCTGTTCCGCTCCCTCATATGCTGCCAGCCATGCCGCCGGAGATGGGCAGCTGGTTCTTCCGGGTTCTTCTCCCTCTTCCATGCGCCAGAGCATTTCTGCGACCTTCAGACTTTTCGTATCTACATATTCCTCGCCTTCGATCGTAATCGTAAATGGCACCCGTTCAAATCCGATCTCTCCCTGTCCCGGTTTCTGTCCGGCTTTTATTTCCGGCATATCACAGCCGGAATCCGTCACAATTTTCCATTGCATACTTTCTTCCTCCTGGTTTTGAAATTGCATACCTGCATGACTGCTTATAACGCAAAAAGCAGACTGCACCCACAGTCTGCTCTTAGTATTTCTCTTTTCTGTTATTTTATTCCCTGTCTACTTCTATCCTTCCGCCTATTTCTCGCAGAAGAATTCAATCTCTTCTCCTAACGGTCCTCTGCAGAATGCAATTCTCGCCGGGAATTCCGGTTTGGACGCGATCATGATGTTTTTCGGTTCGATCAGCACTTCATAGCCGGCCTTCCGCACTGCTTCTATGCAGGCATCCGGATCATCCACCGTAAATGCAAAATGCCGGATGACACCCTTTTCTAACGGCTCATCCCCATCCGGAAATACCTCCAGCAGCCCGTTTCCGGTGTCCAGCATAATGCCGCTCGCCCAGCTCCGGCGCACCGGCAGTCCCAGAATATCCCGATAGAAATGAATCACCTTTGCATATTCTTCCGCACTGCAGCATTTCATGGAAACATGATGGATTCCGTGAATCAGCTTATCATCATCTGCCGCATGCAGTCCCTTTCTCTTTCTGGCTGCCTCGATCAGCTGCTCCGATTCATCAAAAGCCTCCGGAAGAAACTTCTCCATCCACTCCTTGCCCTTCTTCTCCTGCTCCTTGATCCTGCCCCACTGCTCCTTCAGGGCAGCCTCATCCTTCGCATCGGATTCTCCGAACACATGCGGATGTCTGCGCACCATCTTCTCTGCAACTCCATGGATGACATCTGCCAGATCAAACAGACCTTCCTCTTCTGCTATCTCTGCATGCATTACAACCTGCAGAAGCAGATCTCCCAATTCTTCCTTCAGATTATCACCGTTTCCGGTCTGATCTAATATATTAATGCCGCCGATCACCTCTGCAGCCTCTTCCACGCACTCCGGTTTCAACGACTGATGCGTCTGCTCCCGGTCCCACGGACATCCATCCTCCGCCCGCAGTCTTGTCACTACCTGCTTTAAGTAAAGGATCTCCGACTGAATATCGAACTTTTTATTTTCTTCCATATATAATTCTCCCCAATAGCGTTAAAAATAACAGGAATCCATACGGACTCCTGTTATTTATCATATCTGTTATTCTGTAAAATTGCAAGCAGACACTATGGATTTTCTAGAATTCCGCTGCTTTTTTCTCCTGACTCCGATATTTCTTCCGTGCCGGGAGATACAGCGGATTCTCCATTGCCATAACCTCATGGATCGGGATCGGCTGGAACAGCTTTCTCTTTAACTTCACCTTGCACCAGATTGCGGAATATATTGCCAGCAATACAAAGATAATACCATCAATCATAAAAATCTTTCCGCGGACTGCCGGATCTCCGTCAATGTTCCAGATCATAAATACGTTACCGATAATTCCGATGATCGGAATCACCGGACCAAACGGCACCTTAAAGGTCCGTGGTGCCTTCGGCAGCTTCCTGCGGAATATCAATACATTAATATTTGCAATGACATAGGAAATCATCCAGAAAACGATTGCCACCAGGATCATAAAGGAAAGCGAATCACTGGTTGAAAGTCCGGTCGCATTTACCAGAATCATAATGACTCCGATCATCAGGATTCCGACATAATAAGCACCCCGTTTGTTTCTTTTCAGGAAAATCTCCGGCATCAGATTGATCTTGGCCATTCCCGCACACATATAGGATAAAAAGCTGATGCTTGAATTCACCGTACTGATCACGGCAAACACGGATACCAGGATCATCCACAGTGCACCTGCCTTTCCCAGAATAGCTGTACCATATAAGATATGCGGAGATTCACTGGCAGCCAGATCCGCCCAGCTGGTATAATGTCCCATACCGCAGATAACCAGAATCTGCATTCCGCAGATGATCAGAAGACTTAGAACCATTCCCAGCGGAACATTCCTTCTCGCATTCTTTACATCCTTGGCGATCGGGATAACAAACTCACTTCCTATAAACAGGAAGAAGGCCAGTCCCAGCATGGAGAAGCAGTCTGAGAAGGAGCCTGCCTGGTTCATCTTCTGATGTACCTCTTCTCCGGTACCCAGTCCGAAAATTCCGATCAGTCCCATGATCACCAATGACAGAATCAGACCATATGCCACCACGTTCTGTACCTTGGCAAATACATCCACACCAAGCAGATTCGTTATGATCAGAACAACCAGAAGAAGAATGCAGAATACCGATGACGGTACGCCGGTATGGAAGACCGAATTAATGGCATTTCCAAACATCGCACATTCTACAGAGCCGGCAATGGACTGACATACAATGTATCCGCCGACCATTGTCACGATTGTAATAAACGGCCCCATTCCGGCCAGTGTATACTGTGCCAGACCACCGGTCAGATTCGGCATGACCGCATTCAGCTCTGCCAATGAGAATGCCGTACAGATATTGATCGCACATGCAAGTATCATTGATACAATAAATCCGGTTCCCAGTGCACCCGCTCCCTGTCCTAAAGACATCAGGCAGCTGGTCGCCACGATCAGTCCGACAGCGGTTGCTATGACACTTGGAAGTCCTAACTTTTTATCATTCATAACCATCATCTCCAAACCTAAACCCTGACTTTCGCACCCTTATTTCAGTGCATCCAGTCCCTCTTCTCCGGTTCTGACACGGATTACATTCGATACCGGAGAAATAATGATCTTGCCGTCTCCGATATGCCCTGTATATAACTCCTTCTTCACCAGCTCCACTACATCATGCACCTTTTCATTTTCAATAATGATCATGATCATCTGTTTTGGAAGAAGCTCCATTTCCGCATTCCGTTCTACCTCAAATTCAAAGGTGCCCTTTTCCACACCGCAGCCGATCACCTGGGCTACCGTAATACCGCTGACTCCGAGCTTACTCAGTGCCGCCTTTAAGTCCTGTACCTTATTCATAGATGTGATTACTTCGATTTTTGAAAATTCCATAGCCAAGACCTCCTTCATACCCTGTCCTGCAACTGATATCCATATCCTTTATACCATCTGCGGTGTTTCCCACAGATTCAGCTTCGTTCCGATGCCCTTTTCCAATGCATTCCGGTATACGATCGTACCCCATGCAATATCCTCCACCGGCATGCCGCCTACGGAATAGATTACCACCTCATCCTCTGAACGGTGTACCGGAACATTTCCAAGTAAAACATCTCCCAGATCATCGATCTGCTCTGTCTTCATCCGTCCGTCTGCGATCAGATCCTCCACCCGCACGGCCGGAATCGGAATCGTATTGTATGCATTTGGCTTCATTTCCTCTTCCCATGCCTCATAGAGCTTGATATTATCTGTGACGGTTCTTGCCCGGTTAATTACAAAGTCATCATCGAAGCGGAGCGCGGCGGTACTCTCGATCACAGCTCCCGGCTTGATCCATTCTTCTGCTATGTATGGATAAAGCGATGGATCACCGGTCGGAGAAGAGGTCGAAACCGAAACGATATCACTGTCCCGTACAGCTTCTTCAATGGAATCTACGGCATAGACATTTACACCCGGATATTCCTTCTTCACATATTCGATAAACCTGTTCAGACTCGCCTGTCCACGTCCCTTTACCTTTACGGTGTTGATCGTTGGGCGAACCGCCATCGCGGCTGCCAGTGCCGTCTTACTCATGACACCTGGTCCGACAATACC
Source organism: uncultured Clostridium sp. (assembly GCA_902464345.1). Lineage (GTDB taxonomy): Bacteria > Bacillota > Clostridia > Lachnospirales > Lachnospiraceae > CAG-632. The sequence continues at coordinate 4,775 of CABQJA010000033.1, read as the reverse complement.
GATTGTTTCTGCATTTTCTCTTGCAAAGTATTTAAATCCGACACCCGGAACGGCTCCGGTCCGGTATGCCGATAAGATATTTGCTGACATAAATGCCAGTGGCGCTCCGGTGTCCTTATCGTTTAAGATCAGGGTCAGAATGGATCTCGGCAGCCCCTTCTTCCGGTTCTCTGCGTTAGAGCCATACCACTTCATACCTGCCATATCGAATTTACCACCGAGATATGCCGGCATTGCCATAAACCGCCGATCCGGTCCGTCTACCGGCATCTCCGGAAACGGAGAAGATTCCGGAAACATGACCATACAGCCGTGACTGTTTCCGTTGGCACCGCCCATACGGTAATCACCGATCTTCATCAGCTTAAACATCTCTTCCATTGCCTCTACGCAGCCCTTCATGTCCTTTACACCTGCTGCGATCATATCTTCCTCATTCAAATATAATAAATCAATCTCCGGATATTCCATTTTCATTTCCTCCTGTCTGTATATTGTTTTTAAACCAGGAAAGACGCCACAGTCTTTCGACCATGACGTCTTTGTCTTTATGCTTAGATTACTCTTTTCAATTCCGATATTCTTGTATAAATCGGAACTATTTTAAGATTCCAGCCATTTTGTTTCCTGAATCTGATTCCGGTATCTATGTTCCTCCGTCATCTTCAGATATTTATAGGGTGTCACTCCGCAAAAGGCCTTAAAGTCTCTGATAAACTGCGGCTGGTCATAATAGCCCAGATACACGGCTGCATCCGTCATCTTATCCGGAGCACCATAGTTTAAGAACTCCAGTGCCCGTTGGAACTGAATGATCTTACAGAACACCTTGGGTGAGAAGCCCATTTCCTCGATAAACACCCGGTTGATATAGCGCTCCGAATAACCTGTCCGCTCCTGCATCTCGGCGATCCGCACCTTACCGTCACTCTCATATACCATCTGCTTTACGGACCAGATCAGTTCCTCCTTCTCCGCGGAATTCTTTCTCCGGTTCTGTGCCCTAGTATACTGTTGCAGAAATACCCGGATCCGCTGATAGAAATCTGTCTCGGCCGCCATCAGTGTCAAAAGCTCCGGATCCACCACAATCTCCTGCAGCGGAACCCGTTTCCCCACCAGAGATCTTAGTGTTACATCTATAATATCCGGCTGGACTCCCGGCATAAATCGGACACCAAACACCTCCCGGCTGCCTCTCCATTCCATAGACTGGAAATGCAACACCGTCCCACAGGCATATGCCTCCAGTCCATGCTCCGTATATTCAAAAAACAGGTCAATACAGGCATCCGGAACCGCATTCAGAAACTGCGGGCTTTCCACCTCGAAGGAGTAGAAATGTGAGATTCCCTGTTTCAGGTAAACCTCCTGTCGGAAATTTTCGGAATCCATTACAAAATACGGCTGTATGGGTCTTAATCTATCCTTTTTCCAGAGCATCTCCGTCACCTTCTCTCCTATCGGAAACTACCTATATCTTAGCCTTAAATCTGTCATATCGCAGCTCATGCAGATCAACCGTCGTATTTCCGGTCGTGATCAGCTCTGCTAGCTGGTCACCAACTCCCGGTGCGATTCCGAATCCATGTCCGGAGAATCCACATGCCAGTACCAGCCCCGGTACCTCACTAACCGTTCCGAGTACCGGCACACCATCCGCACAACGGTCCATCCAGCCGGCCCAGGTTCTGACGATCTTCGCATTGGCAAGATCCGGAAAATATTTCATAATACCACGACAGATACATGGTGCTGTCTTACTGTAACAGATCGGAGTTCCGTTATCCTTGGTAAATCCCTCTAATCCGGATGAACCGCCAAATACAAAGGAACCATGCTTTGTCTGATGACCATAGAAGTCCGCCTCTGCGGTTCCGAGCATCTGATCAAACATATGCGGCTCTGCCTCCGTAACCAGTGCCTCCAGCATGGCCAGCTGCATCGGTATATCAATTCCTACGGTCCCTGCGATCTTTCTGGATTCATATCCGGCTGCCAGCACCACGGTCTCGCCTTCAAACACATCTCCGGACGCACAGATCACCTGTCTGAGCTTTCCTTTTATCTTCCGTAATTCAACAACCTGCTCTCCGGAAATGAAATGGACACCAAGCTTTCTGGCTGTCTTATAATATCCCAGTGTGGTGGTCAGCGGGTTCGCATGACCATCGGTCGGACACCAGCTCGCACAGGTTACTTCATCCGACAGATACGGATTAATGCGTCGCACCTCATCTCCGTCTATCATACGGACATCCAGGCCTACCTTCACTGCCCGGTCCGTCAGTCCGGTCAGGATCTGTCTGTGCTTTTCTGTTTTTCCAAGCCGCAGGTTACCATCCTGATGATATTCACAGTCAACCTCCAGCTCCTCGGATAAGGTCGGCCAGAAGTTCTTAATTCCATACATGACCAACGGAAGCTCTCTCGGATCACGTCCGGACTGACGGACACCACCGCCGTTCCGGCTGGAACCACCGTTTCCGAAATGATCGGAGCCTTCCAGACAAATTACACTGACGCCTCGTTTTGCCAGATAATAGCTGATGGAACATCCTATGATTCCACCGCCGATTACAACTACCTCTGCCGTATTATTCATGCTCCTCACCCTCCTTCACTTCATTTGCAAATATCCGCATCTCGATCGGACGCATCGGAGCTCTCGAAGTGGCCGGCTCCAGCTCTGCCGGAGATACCTTCAGCTCTCTTGCCACGATTCCCTTTACCAGCTTTGCACAGGTCTGTCCCTGACAAAGTCCCATACCGGTCCGCAGGTAACGCCGGATCTCCGTCATCGTCCACATCCCTTCGTGAACAGCCTTCCGAATCTCACCCTTGGTGATCTCCTCACACCGGCAGATCAGCATATCATCATCCGGTCCCGGTACAAATGGTCCAATATCTCTTGATCTATCATTTACTGCATTCATAGCACATCCTCCTAACTAATTGTTATACTTAAAGAATCTTGCCTTCATGGCATACTCTTTCGGAACCCTCATAGTCAGAAGATTGGTCTTATCATATGCCTTCATACTCTTTACTTCCACAACCTCTGCATCGCATACCTTCTGTCCGTTACGTCCCAGTGCAATACCTTTGGTTCCGGCTTCCGGAAGCGGCAGAAATTCATACGGAAGCGTCACAGTCGCAGTGCCGTCTCCACAGTCTTCATTGACCAGGAAGATTGCCTGTCCGGAGCAGCTTGCCACACACATACCGCAATTGATACATTCAGCACCATCCACTGCGATCGGAAGCGATGTAATATTGGCACCGATGGATATACATTTCTTCGGACATGCATCCTGACACGGATTACACGGAATATTCTGTGTACATTCGATGACCGGATGAATACCCGGTCTGTGCGTCACGCCCGGAAACCGTTCGATTTCATCATCACTCACATAGCCATGCTTTAACAGATTGGTTGAGATCGGGATCCCTTCCTCTGTCTTCTCGATTGCCTTTCCTCTGTTCTTCGGTGCGAACATTCCCTGCCGCAGGCCGTCCAGTGCCTTGTCCAGACCTGCCAGCTCAGTATTCATTTCTTCTTCACCGATATAACCCAGATACTCGGAGGCTGCAATTCCCGCCATTCTTCCTTCGATCATGGCAGAAGAGGCTTCCTCAATACCGGATACATCACCGGCTACATAGATACCCGGAATCGAGGTTCTTCCGTATTCATCACAGATCGGAACCTGTCCGCCACGCTTCGGGTTATCCTCCATCTTACAGCCAACCATCTTAAGCAGCTGGGACATTGGGGAAAGTCCGACCGCCAGACAGATCGTATCCACATCAAAATGCTTCTCCGTGCCCGGAATGAACTGGAAATGCTCATCTACTTCTGCAATGGTAACTCCGGTTACACAATCCTCACCCTCTGCCTTTACAATCGTGTGAGACAGACAGAACGGAACGCCGGTCCTTGCCACCTTGGCTGCATGGACACCATAACCACCGACTCTCGGTGCCGCATCTACGAGTGCTACCACCTCACAGCCACACTGCAGAAGCTGGAAGGATACAACCAGACCTACATTTCCGGAACCAAGCATCAGTACCCTTTTGCCCGGAAGCACTCCGTGCAGATTCATCATAGTCTGCGCTGCTCCTGCGCCGATAACACCCGGAAGCGTCCAGCCCGGGAAGGTTACCATATTCTCTGCCGCACCGGTTGCAATAATGATCGCATCACCCTTGTAATGACAGATCTCCTCGCCATGCTTTACAACCACTTCTTTATCCTGATATAAACCAATGACCGTTGCATTTAAGACAACCTCCACACCGGCCGCATCGGCCTCATCCAGCAACTGCTGTCCGATCACATAGCCTCTGACCTTTGCCCGATGCTCCTTAGATCCGAAGAACTTATGGATCTGCTTAAATAACTGACCGCCCGGTTTCTCATTTTCATCAAATACTACAACCTTCAGGCCTCTCTTGGCTGCCTCGATCGCTGCTGACAGACCGGATGGGCCAGCTCCTACAATTATCAAATCATATCTTTTCATATCTGAACCCTCCTTACTGTTCCTCAAACGGTTTATCACTTACCCCATACTGGGTACGAACATCCATGCCTGCCTTCAATGGGGTAATACAGGTTCTGACATTCGGAACTCCGTCCACCACCATAACACAGTCGGTACATCTGCCGATCGCACAGAAGATTCCTCGCGGCTTGTGCTCCTTCTTCGTGTACCTGTGAACCATCACGCCGGCTGCCTTTAATGCGGCTGCAATCGGTTCTCCTT
>CABQJA010000032.1 GCA_902464345.1 uncultured Clostridium sp. | reverse complement strand
GCTGGAAGCTGCCCGCATGCAGCGGAATCTGGATATGATCGAGCTGTTCCGCAGGGACGGCATTGAAATATCCTTAGAAGAATTACAGGCCGGAAATCCGGGCAGCGTGATCACCAGGGCCCATTTCGCCAGAGTTCTGACTGAGAAGGGTTACTGTAAGGATAAGAATGCCGCTTTCAAACGCTATGTCGGCGTCGGATGTCCGTACTACCTGCCGAAGCCGCAGGTCACACCGGAACTTTCTCTTCCCCTGATCACACAGGCAGGCGGTATCCCGATCCTTGCACATCCAAACCTCTACAATATGGGTTGGAATGAGATTGAAACACTGGTGCAGACCCTGATCCCACTTGGTTTAAAAGGCATCGAAGCCTATCACTCTTCCCAGAATATCTCTCAGAGTGACAAGCTTCGTTCCATGGCTACCAAATATCATCTTGTTGTGTCAGGCGGTTCGGATTTCCACGGTGCAAATAAGCCGGATATCGATCTCGGTATCGGCCGTGGCAATCTCCATATCACAGAAGCGGTTCTGGACCGGATCCGTGCCTGCCGCTAATGCCTTAACCGGCATATGGCAGGTCATCGAACAGCTCCGTCTGCTCGATACCGTTCACATATTGTCTTCCATCTTCATCGATCTGAACCTCAAGTTCCCCATAGGTTCCATCGATCAGCTCAAATCCGATGGTGGAAGTTCCGCTTTCCGGATGCTCCTGAATGGTGACCGGATAGATCGTGATTCCTGCCTGCAGTGTAGAATCCTCCAGCGATCCATCCTTTTCCTGCTGCATCCGGACCGGAATATCCTGATTCGGTGTGATTCCCTTGCGATACTCTGAATCATTCGTATTGGTCAGTTCGTAGATATCCGACTGTATCTTCAATGTACCATCCTGTAATGTATAATACCGGTATCCGAAATAAGTTCCCAGCCGTTCAATGATTTCCTGCATCCAGATTCCATCCTGGGAGCATCCCTGAACGCTTCCTCCATCCAGACGGAATACCTCTACGGGTTCTCCGGCCGGAAATTCATATAACCGTGTGGTCTGGTAATCATCATATCCGTACGTGGTCAGCAGCAGATAATACGTATCATTGTCTTTACAAATATATGCGGATGTCATTCCCAACGTCTCGGTCAGGGTAAGCTCTGCCGTATTATAACAAATCGTCACTGCATCCGTGTTATTCTCATCTCCGTAATCAACCCGAATGGATAAGGTATCCGCACTTCCGTCGCCATCCATATCCTGTTCATAGACGGATCCCTCCGGAAGCGTTCCCCAGTCGATTCCCCGCATATTCTGGTCCGGTATATAATCTGCCTTCATTTCGGTCAGTGCTTCATACGGTACCAGCACCCGGAACTGTCCGGCAGCAAACGGTGCAATCTCATACGGATTAATTACAGTCTGTATCCCCTGTCCGGTCAGATACCAGCAGATATCGCCTGCCTGGATCAGCTCCTCCAGTGACTGCTCACTGTTCTCGAAATACTCATCCGAATCCGGCTCCAGCTGCTTCCACAGGTAATCCTTCAATTCATTCTGTACATCCCCCAGATCCGAAAGTGTCAGCTGTTTTCCGGTACGGGTATCAAAGGTCACACCGCTCGTCCAATAATCTCCATGTACGCCACCGCGATAAGAACCGTTATCCAGACTTAAGCTAACTACCTGAGAGTCTATCCGTTCTGTCTTAATCCCGCTATTTAAATAATAAGAGTTACCGCTTTCCTGTGCATAGGTATCGTTTTTGGCCTCATCTGCATATGTAGCTGCCTCACTCAGAAAATTCTCCTCATACGCATCCGCCCAGGTCTGCAGGGCCTGTATAATTGCAGATCCCGGCTCTGTCCCGATCACCCGCAAAGTATCATATTCTCCGAAAAAGGAGGCACCATCCCCCGGATCCACCGGGCTATCATAGGAATGATGCTCTACCCGCAGCCGGATTGTTCCGGTTTCCTCCTGATTCTCCTGCTCTGTAACTCCCTCCGTCTTCGCCTCTTCTGTCTTCTTGCCTTCCTCCGAGCTATTATTCACAGACTCTGTTCCTCTGCCCGGCTGCATCTGACATCCCGTCAGCATCAGTGCCGCTGCCAGACATAAAACGATTCCTTTTCTGTAATGCTTCATATATAGCCACCTCTTTCCCCTTTATCCTCTCATGACTGCAATTAAACTGATCTGATCCATGCTTGCAGTTATATCGTTAATTATATCGGAAGCTATATCTATTGTCTATGAATTCCATACTTTCTTTGCTTACAAAAGCCATCCGGACGCCTTACACTCCCCTCGTAAATGAACCAACCAGTGCCGGTCGTTCAATGCCGTATAATTCCGAGAACCGATAAATATAGCTGTTTACCACATTGGCCGAATATACCTTCTGCTCCAGGCAGCATTTTACGATCTGATCGTTCAGGCATCCCGCCTCAAACCGATATCCTGCCAGTGCCAGCAGTTCTTCCGCTTCCTCCACACTCAGTCCCAGTGCAATACAATATGCCAGTGCCGTTGCCTTGGATGGCTGATATTCCTCCTCCATGTTCTTCAGACGGCTATGCACACGCCGGTCAATGTTGCCACGCTTATAAATATTGTATGGGTGCTTAAACTCTCCGTTTGCGATCAGCTGCTGCATCTTCCGCTCCACATACTCCCGAAAGCTCTGTCCGCTCCCTTCTGCCAGATGCCTCTGCAGATAATCTTCCATAATCGTATCCAGCTCTGCCATTGTCTATATACCCCTTTCTCTTTCGTCCCGCCCTTTCTGTCGCCTGCATGCGACATTTGCGGTTGTTAACAGTATATATAGACGTTTTCTTTTCGCTTTTAAATAGGGATTGCATAACTTCGGTCTATGCATGCATAACTTGGATCTTTCTCCCTTCGATCCATCACTCTTTCGGCAGAAATACGCAGAGCATTCCCTCACCCGGCCGGTCCTGAATGGCCAGACTGCCATGGTGCCGTTCCACGATTTTCTCTAACAGATGCAGGTTCTTCCGATACTCCTTCGGTATTCCCGGCATCCGGAACCGCCGGTATCGCTCATAGGAATCCCGGTCTGCCCGGTTCCCCTCCAGCTTTATGATCAGCATTCCGTTTCTTGTTCTCAGACTGACAGACAACCACCGTGTTTTATCCTCCCGCACACAATGATCCAGTCCGATCTGCAATGCACAGTCCAGAATCGCTCCCAGCTCATCCTCCCGGATCTCCAGCTCCGGCAGAGGTTCTATCACCGCATCAAACAATATCCGCTCCTCCACCGTCCGCTTATAATACTGGAACAGGATGGAATCCATAGTCAGATTACCGCTTAACGGCACCAGTGCCAGCTCCTCTTCCACCTTTGTCTGCCGTCCGGTTTCCGCTTCATCCAATGACCGCGTTGTCAGACTGTTCCGGATTGTCAGAAGCTCCCGGTTCTCATCCGCCACCTGCCTGTAATGCTCATACCGCCCGGCGATCATTTCATCCAGCTGCTTCTTCTCTCTTTGCAGTCTCCGGATTTCCATACGACTGTATAAAAATGCGATCAGATTCACCAGAAGCACCTGCAGAACCACCCAGTAGCCCCAGAACATAACGGTTGCCACGGTCGGTGCTGCCGACTGATTCGCCATACGCTCAATAAACACACGACTTCCGGTATACATACAGGTCTGCATGCCAAGGATCAGTAATGCACAGTATTTATAAATATACTCCCGCTTCGGAATGATCTCCGGCCGGGCGATCTTCCTTGCAACGAAGCTGGTACCGATCGTCGCTATGCCGAGTGTCAATACAAACAGCATTCCGCCCTGCAGATCCGTTCCATCCCCGGTCACGACTCCCGCAACAATATTCCGCTTACTCGGAATGAGCAGGAAGCCACCGATTCCAAGTACATTACTTACCATCAGTGTCAGATGATTCACAATGACATTTTTCCACAGACTCCCGCCAAAATATATCGCAAGCAGAATCATACCGCCGTAAAGCTCCAGCACAATGGCTATTACAGCCCCGAATATACCCTGTGCCTTAGCTACAAACACCGCAAAATAAAGCACCAGTGCCGCCAGAAAATAATCCAGGATATGTATCGGCTTCCGTTTAAACGGGAACACGATCAACGCAGAAGCGCATTCCAGAATCGTCCCCCATATAAATGTATACGAATTGCTCCAGTCAACCTGTATATTCATACTTACACCTGCTCTGCCCAGTAATTCAGATACCTTCTCCGCAGCTCCTTCTCATAAGATACTCCGATTGGGATGATATCGGAATTTTCCATCTGGATCTGCTCCTTTTCCACAACCTTTACATAATCCAGATTCACAATATAGGCCTCATGGCAGCGCACAAACACCTCGTCCAGCTGTCCCTGCAGCTTCCGCAGCGAGCTGTAATAGGAGTACTCCTTCTCCTTCGTATGGATCTGTAGCTTCCGCTGTGCCCGCTCGATATAAAGGATCTCATTCTGGGAAATGATCACCTTGCTGCCCTGATTGAAAATCTCCAGCACAGAATTTTTCTTTCGCTTCTGAATCAATACCTCTGCCTTCTTCACTGCTCTCGGAAGCATCAGCTCCATATTGGCCTTCAGCACGAAGTAGCAATGCTTTGTCTCATAAACCTCCGGTGCAAATTCCAGAATATTCGTCAGATAAATGATCTGACTCTCCGGCAGCAGCTCATTGATTGCCGCACTCAGGGTAATTCCGTTGTAATCCCTGCCATCAAACTCAATATCCATGATGAAAAGGTCACACTGTAGTACCTGACTTTTAATCTGTCTTAGCAGCTCCTCCGGCTGACAGGTTGTTACATCCTTCTCCTCTGCCAGCTTCTGGTCCAGGATTACCCTTTTTGATTTTACGATTTCTTCTTCACAATCATCACATATTATAATCTTCATCTTCCGGTATCTCCTTATTCTCTCGGCAGGAAGATACATACACAGCCTTCTTCTTCCTGATTCTCCACTTCTATGATTCCCTTATGGCTCTCCACGATCCTCTGCAGGAGCTTCAGATTCTTCCGGTATTCCTTCGGAACTCCCGGCAGATAGAACTTATGGTAACGTTTATAGGAATCCCATGCCACCTTACAGCCCTCCAGCTTCAGCATCAGCATACCGTTCCGGCTTCGTAAGTTCACCGCCATCCATCGCCGGTCTCTTGCAAGAATGCAATGCTCATATACGAACTGCAATGCACAGTCCAGCATGGAGGTCAGATCCTCTTCCCGGACAGTCAGATTGGACATCGGTTCTATGGTTGCATCAAAAACCACCGCATCCTCCCCGGCCCGCTTATAATACTGGTACAGAATGGAATCGATCGTCAGGTTTCCGCTTAGTGGGACCATGGCCAATTCCTCACCCAGTGCATTCAGATCCTGTGCATAATGCTTCATCTGCTCTTTGCTGCCTGTACCGTCTCCCTGCACTTCCCGGTACAGTTCCTGTCTCACATTCTGAAGCTCCCGGTTCTCCTGTGCGACCTCCTTATAGTATGTATATTTTCTCGCAATGATCTCATTCAGTGCGATCTTATCCCGTTCCAGACGCCGGATCTCCATCCGGTTATAAAGGAATGCCAGCAGATTCACCATCAGAATCTGTAAAATGATCAGATAGCTCCAGTACCAGACGGTCGTTACCTTCGATGCGTCATATTGCTTTGCATAATGCAGTACCAGTGCCTGACTGCCTGTATAGACACAGATGAATCCGATAATATACGTCCATGCACATAATTTGTAAATCGACTCTTTTCTCGGAGATACCTCTGTCCGGAAGATTTTCCGAAAAATCGGGCTGATAATCACCGTTGCCACCAGCATGATACATACGATCAGCATGCCATCCCTCACGGCAACCGCCTGCCCGGTCTTAATCCGCTGCATAGCCTCCTTCATCCCCGGAATCAGCAGATACCCACCGATCGATACCGCATTGATAACATTGATATTGATATAATGCACCAGCGTATTTTTCCAGAGACTGCCTCCGAAGAATACACCAAGCATTGCGATCTCGCCATACAATTCCACAATAACTGCCAGAAAATTCCCCCATACGCCCTGCGGCCGCAATATATAAACCAATACAAACATCAGGTTAATCGCCAGAAACCATGTCAGAATATGAATCTTCTTTCTCTTAAACGGAAATAAAATCAGACCGCTGACACATTCCATCACGGCAGTGCCTACGATCGTATACGCATTTGTCCAATCAATCTGTATATCCATCCCTGTATTCTCCTCTTCTGTACCTCATATCTCTGCTACTCTGTCCGCTTCGAGCCGGATTCCCGGATTTCCTGATCCTGCATTCCATACTCCCGGATGCCTGATCCTGCAATTTGATTCCGGCTCCTACCCATCCCCGGTTCGTAGATCCTGCAGCTCTCCTTTCCGAATCCCGGGCAGCTGGATCTCTGTCAGAAATTCCGTTCCCAGATCCTGCATATGCATCGTGCCCGCATATGTCTCCACAATCTCCCGGATGATGGATACGCCAAACCCATGAGCCGCCTGATCCTGCTTGGCCGTCTGCATCCGATCCACGTCCAGGCTGATTGCCGCGGATTTCGTATTCCGGACCTGAATATACAGAGTATCTGCTTCCATCCGGAGCTGCAGGTACGTCCGGCTCGCCTCTACGGCTACTGTGCCTGCCTCTCTTGCGTTATCCAGCAGGTTGGCAAACAGACTGACGATCTCCCGCCCCTTCAGCTTCAGCTCCGGCAGCTTCTCACTCTCTATCTGCAGCTGCTGTCCGGCTGCCTGTGCCTCCTCCTGCTTTCCGGTCAGCAATGCATCCAACAGCTGATTTCCCGTATATGCCAGAATGGTTGCTCCGGCCTGATTCATTCTGTCCTGTACCTGCATATGCTTCCGCAGATCGTGCTTCACCTTTCGCAATCCCTGATTCACTTCTACCAGGGTGTCATAGTATGCTTCCTCCGCACGCATCCGCTGCTGCGCCTCCGATTGCTGCTTCTCCAGACTTTTACGTTTCCTTATCAATAAAATCTGTATGGCACAGAGAATCATTAGTATTATTAGAATTGCAAGGACTAAAACGCCTATCTGCCACTTCTCCATCTGTCTTTCACTCCCGCTTATCATTTCTCTGACGCATCATTTCATCCGAGCAGTCACTCTGCTTATCCGTACCCGCTCAAATGTCTCACAGCCATAGTCAAATTATGCCGTAAGATGAAAATGGAGCAAACTTTCGTTTACTCCATTCTATACTTCCCCGTGGAATTTCTCTATTAGTCTTCCTTCTTCTTACCGAATAAAGACTTCTTTTCCTTCTTCTCCTCGGTAGCTTCCTCTGTCTCAGCGGTTGCTTCCTCCGGCTTATCGATCTGTGCAATTGCTGCCTTATTCATCGGAATCCGGCAGTTCTTGTTGTTACCAAACTCAACAATAACCGTATCATCTACTACATCCAGAACCACACCATAGAATCCACTGGTTGTCATGATGCTGACACCCGGTCTCAGCTCTGCGATCATCTGCTCCTGTTCCTTCTGCTGCTTCTTCTGTGGACGGATCAAAAGGAAATAGAAAATAACCACCATCAGAACGATCCAGATGATGCTTCCCCATCCAGCTAATCCTGCTCCGGTCTGTGTCGTAGTCGTTGCTTCTAATAACGTATAAAACATTTCAAGTCCTCCATTTATTCGTGATTTTCGAATCCGGCAAGCTTCGCCTGCTTGTACTCCTGATAGCAGCCTTTCTCGATTGCCTCTCGAATCTCTTCCATCATCTTATTATAAAAATACAAATTATGCAAGACGCAAAGTCGATAACCTAACATTTCTTTTGCCTTTAACAGGTGACGGATATACGCTCTGCTATAAGTTCTGCATGCCGGACACTGACATCCTTCCTCGATTGGGCGGCTGTCCAGTTCAAACTTCGCATTCAGCAGGTTGATCTTTCCGTGATTGGTATACAGATGTCCATGTCTGCCATTCCGGGTCGGATATACGCAGTCAAAGAAATCCACACCACGGTCAACCGCTTCCAGAATATTCGCCGGGGTTCCGACCCCCATCAGATAGGTTGGCTTATTCTCCGGCAAATGCGGAACTGTCACATCCAGAATATGATACATCTCCTCATGGCTCTCGCCCACTGCCAGACCGCCAACTGCATATCCATCCAGATCCAGCTCGGAAATCTCATCTGCATGTGCGATCCGAATGTCCTCGTAAATAGCACCCTGATTGATACCGAACAGCATCTGATGCGGATTGATCGTATCCGGCAGACTGTTCAGTCTGTCCATCTCAGCCTTGCACCGTTTTAACCATCTGGCAGTACGCGCTACCGACTGTTCTACATATTTCCGCTCCGCCACACTCGACGGACATTCATCAAACGCCATTGCGATCGTGGATGCCAGATTCGACTGGATCTGCATACTTTCCTCCGGACCCATAAATATCTTCCGGCCGTCTACATGGGAATGGAAATAGACACCTTCCTCTTTGATCTTTCGGAGTCCTGCCAGAGAGAACACCTGAAATCCGCCGGAATCGGTCAGGATCGGCTTATCCCATACCATAAACTTATGCAGACCACCCAGCTTCCGAATAACTTCATCGCCCGGTCTTACATGAAGATGATAGGTGTTGGACAGCTCAATCTGGGTTCCGATTGTCTGCAGATCCTCGGTCGATACAGCGCCCTTGATCGCAGCTACCGTTCCTACATTCATAAATACCGGTGTCTGTACAGTGCCATGCACGGTCTCCAACACCGCCCGCTTTGCTCTTCCATCTTTTGCTATAATCTTATACATAATTACCCCTTTTATCTACATATGCCCGGATCAGGATTCCATCCTCCCGGTACACTTCCTCTATAACCTGTCCGCTCTGCCTTACCCGTGCGATTTTCGCCGCATCCCGGTACGGATATACATGTTCAAAATATACCCGGCTCTCACGGATCATCCGACTGATTCCCTGCTGCAGCTCCTGCAGACCCGCTCCGGTTCTCGCCGATATCCGGTATACCTCATCTGCCCGGAAATCCTTCAAAACCTCCGGCACATTCTCCCGGTCTGTCTTATTAAATGCGGTCAGAATCGGCCGTCCTTCGATCTCCAGATCCCGCAGGGTCTCATATACCGTATGCATCTGAATATCCATCTGCGGATTGGACGCATCTACCACATGCAGGATGTAATCGGAATATTTCGCTTCCTCCAGTGTGGAACGGAATGCCTGAATCAGATGATGTGGCAACTTCCGGATAAACCCAACCGTATCCGTCAGCAGTATCTTCTGTCCGTCCGGCAGCTCCAGACTCCGCGTTGTCGGATCCAGGGTTGCAAACAGCTTATCTTCGGATAACACTTCAGAATCCGTTAATGTATTTAATAACGTGGATTTTCCCGCATTGGTATATCCTACAATGCAGACCACCGGAACTCCGTTCCCCAGCCGCTGCTTCCGCTGCGTTGCCCGGTTCGTCTTCACCTGCTCCAGATCTGCCTTCAATCTGGAAATCCGTTCCCGGATCACACGCCGGTCGATCTCCAGCTGCTTCTCACCGGGGCCTCTGGTGCCGATTCCGCCACCCTGTCTGGACAGAATGCCGCCCATGCCGATCAGGTGTGTCGACCGATATCGCAGCTGTGCCAGCTCTACCTGAATCTTACCCTCTCTGGTCGATGCTCTGGCTGCAAAAATATCCAAGATCACCATCGTCCGATCTAAGATCTTTACCTCCAGCTCCCGTTCCAGATTATTCATCTGTGAAGGAGTCAGCTCATCATCACATACGATGCCGTCTGCATCCATCATCACCAGATACTGTTTCAGCTCTGCCACCTTACCCGAACCTATATAGGTTGCAATATCAAAGCCTGCACGGTTCTGTATAAACTGACCGACCGGCAGTCCGCCCGCCGTCTCCACCAGCTCTGCCAGCTCCGCCAAAGAATCCTGTGCCGTTACTTCATCCCCGACTGCCACGCCTACCAGCACCAGCCGCTCTGCCTGCTCTTCTAATTCATATAACTCTGTCATAAACACTCCTGTCTTATGATTCGAGACTCTGTCTGGTATACAGGAAATCATACTCCTTCTGTACCAGATCCGTAACCGTGTAATTCTTCCTGTACTCACAGATCAGCTCATATGCCTTATCATAATCATGCTGTGACTCATAGTACAGGATCTCAATATATCGCAGCTGCTCAATACAGCTCTTATCCGTTGACTGCAGTCCCTGCTTCAGATACTGATAACAGGTACCGTACCGTCCCTGCTGGAAATAATAGTCTGCCAGCTGTGCACAGGCATACGTATTTTCCGGATCATAATCCACATAGGTCGTCAGGTATGCCACCTGCTCCGCTGTTTTTCCAAGCTCGGTCGCACACATTCCCGCATATAGGGTACACTCGGTATGTCCGGCCTCGATTGCCGCCTGAAATGCCGGTAATGCCGCCTCATAGTTGCCGGCTTTCATATCAATAAAGCCCTGCGCCATCTGCTTCTGCAGATTCAGATACGCGATCTGCTCTTCCTCGGTCTCCAGCAGAATATCATACTGCTCAATTGCCTCCGCATACTGTTCTGACAGGAAATAAGAATCCGCCAGATACAGTCTGGTATCCCGGTCTACCGGCTCTGCAAACTGTACCTTTTTACTTAATGAAGTCTGAAAATTCGATATGGCTTCCGCATAATTTCCTTCCGTATATGCCAACATCCCCTGATTTCGATACTCATTCTTATCCTGCATATTCGTATAGATTCTGACTCCGTATGAAATCAGAAATCCAAGTGCTCCCATCAGAAGCACCGCTGCCACTGCCTGAATCACACTCTTCTTCCGTGACTTCTTTTTATGTTCCATAATGTCCTCCCGAACAACTTCTGATTCCGAATCCCTTACCGATTCATAACTGCATCGATCGAATCAATGCATGCTGCCCGCAATCCTGCATGCTCCAGTGCATCCACACCACGGATGGTCGTGCCATTCGGTGAGCAGACCGCATCCTTTAATACGCCCGGATGCTCTCCGGTCACCTGCTGAAGCTTCGCACTGCCAAGCATTGTCTGCGAGATTAATTTATAAGCGGTTGCCCGCGATATGCCATACTTAACCGCCGCATCTGCATAGGCCTCCAGGATCAGATCCATGAATGCCGGTCCGCAGCCGGAAACAGCACCGCCGATTCCCATTAATCCGGTCGGCAGCTCCTCTGTCAGTCCCAGTGCGGAAAACAGATCCAGCACCAGCTCCCGTTCTCCTGCAGACAGGGTATTCTTCTCTTCAAAAAGGATCACTCCCTCACCCACCATTGCCGGTGTGTTCGGCATAATACACTGAATCCGTACATCCGCTCCCAGAAGCTTCTCATAGTTTGCAAAAGTCCATCCTGCTGCGATCGAGATCAGCGCCTTTCCTTTCATATATGCACCGGCATCCGCCAGTACACCTTCAATCTGATATGGCTTACAGGCCATGATCAGGATATCTGATTCCACTACCAGTTCAATCAGATCATGAATCGGAACAAATCCGATCCTCTCTGCGTTCTCCAGCAATTTATCCTTATGCGGCGCATAGGCCAGCACCTGGTCCTTTTCTACCTTACCGGCCTGAAAGAAACCTGCCGCAATCGCCTGTGCCATATTTCCCATTCCTATGAAACCGATTCTGCTCATTCTGCATCCTCCTTCTTATCCGCGATTCCACCTGCAAATCCTTCTGAAATACAATTAGTTTTTATTATATTCCATCGAATAAGAAAGTCAAGTTTGCAATCATCAGAATTCCTCTTCCATCATTGCATAGATCTCACTTAACCGCGCTCTGCTTAGATCCGTCTCATTCAGGACCGTATACCGATCCGGTCTGGTTCCCTGCGCCTGCTGCCATGCATTGATAAAGATATCCTCCGTCACCTTCCAGTCGGACGGCTTCACCGGAAGCTTGTACTCATGCAGGATCCGCTTGATCTTACCGATATTACGATTCTGGAAAATGCAGACCGGAACGCTTCCCATTGCCACGGCGATGCCGTGTGGCACATATACATCATCCGCAAAATTCTCCTCCAGCGAATGACAGAATAAATGCTCCGCACCGCTGCTCGGTCTGGAATTTCCGGCAATCTCCATAGCCAGTCCACCCATAACCAGTGCCTGCGTCAGCACCTTAATGAAGCTCTTGCTCTTAATGGATTTCTCCTCATTATAACAGATCGAGTTGAATGCCATCTTGGAAATCATATAGGCAAAATCATCGATCTTACTTCCGGTCACTGCCGCATCCAGCTTCCAGTCATTCAGTGCCGTATACTTACTGATCGTATCACCGACACCTGCCAGCAGCTGTCCCTCCGGAGCGCCCATGATCAGGTTAACATCTACTATAATACTATGCGGAATCGTGCAGCGAAATGTCTTCCGCTTCAGGCCCTCCGTTCCAAGCACTGCCACCGGTGACGCCAGACTGTCGTTGCTGAGCGTTGTCGGCAGACACAGGAACAGAGACTTGCTCACAAAGGCCGCATACTTGGCCAGATCCAGCACCATGCCGCCACCGAATCCGATCACTACCGCAATATCATTCATGCAGATATATTTCGCCAGATCCACTGCCTGGTCAAAGGATCCGTTCTCCACCAGATAAATCTCACTGTATTTAAAATCTGCCCGCAGCTCCTTCAGGGTATCCGGAAACAGCTTCTGCAGATTCTGATCCGTCACGATCACGACCTTCTTGCTGTCGATGCCCGGCACACAATCCGACATTACCTCATTGACTCTGGCAAAAATTCCCTCTTCTACTAACAAATGATATGGCAAACGAAAATGGTTCATAGTTTTCACGCTTCCTTTCCTATCTATCCTGATTCTATTCCGGCATCCGTCCTCACTATCTTCCGCCTGCATAAGGCAGAAATCCGTGCGTCTCTGTCAGATCCGTTTCCTCAAATAACCGGCTCACCGCCGGAAGATATTCCGCATACGTATTAGCCTTCCGGATCTTTTTCAGATATCCGTCCGCCTCCTCAAATACGGTTCCCCAGTAGTTCCATAATTCCTTTAACTTAAACAGTGTATTCCGCTCTCCGAAATCAATGCTCCGATATGCGTGAAGCACCTGATCATGCAGCTGCTTCAGCTCCTCCTTTTTCAGGCTCGCACCTCCATGCAGCTCCCGGATCAGTGCCGGATTTGCAAGGAGTCCTCGGCCGATCATAACAGCACCGAAGCTGCCCTCCGGATAGTGTTTCATCAATTTCTCATAGTCTTTTACAGAGAAGACATTCCCATTATAACAAATGTCCATAGACTCTGCCAATGCCTGCTGAAAGATTTCCTGTCGCGGCTCTCCCCGGTAAAAGTCTTCCCGATATCGCGGATGGATAATCAGCTCCCGGACCGGAAACTGCCGGAAGATCGCCAGCAACTCCCCGAAGGCTTCTTCTCCCTCCTCTGCCGACATTCCCAGTCTGGTCTTTATCGTAATATCCGCAGTCCATTCTTCCTGAAACACGATCTCCAGAAATGTCAGCAGCTGTTCTCTGTTCTCCAGCATACCGGCACCCTTTCCCTTGGATACCACCGTTCCGGACGGACAGCCGAGGTTTAAATTAATCTCCCGGTATCCTAATTCCTCCAATGCACGACCGGCACGGATAAACCCATCTGCATGATTGGTCAATACCTGCGGCACCAGCGGAATCCCGATATTATTCTCCGGCAGCAGATCCCGCCGTTCCTTCGGTCCCAGTACCCGTTTCGTATTCGGCTGGATAAACGGTGCATAGACCTTATCTGCCTCCGGAAACAGCTTCCATGCCTCTCTCCTGTAAATATATCCTGTAATTCCCTCCATCGGGGCAAAATAAAACCGCATAGCTCTCCTCTCATTTCCTTCTGCTCTCAGCCTGTCAGTCTCCTATTCCATCAATCCCGCTGCCTTTGTGATCGGTCCCCAAAGCAGCAGATTGAATAATGCGATCGCACGTCCGACACCAATCACCGCCAGAACCGTCCCCAGTCCGATTCCGATCAGCTTCCCTTCCATCGTCAGACCTAATGCAATTGTAGTGATAATACATCCGATATCAAACAGATTCTTTGTCAGCCCCAGACTCTTACCGGTTCTGTCTGAGATTGCCTGCACGATACCATCTCCCGGATTCGGCACCAGTCGCATATCAACGGATAATACAACACCTAACCCGGTCAGCAGGATTGCCAGAATCAGAAATGCCAGATTGATCCAGAAATTCTCAAAATGAAAATCCCGCATCAGCCAGCTGAACAGATTTAACAGCTGACTGACCAGCAGAGCAACCGGGATCTGGAGCAGATCCGACCATTTCCTGTCTTTGACCCGTATGATAAACTGTGCGATCACAAACACACAATATAATGCCATTGTCATATTTCCGAAATTCAGATCCCAGATCGTGGACACACTATACGCAATCGAGATGATCGGAGATACTCCAAGCCCCGTTTTCGTATTCATCGTAATTCCAAATGCCAGAATTACCATCCCCGCCAGATAAAACAACATCCGCATCACCTGCTGTCTGCCGATTTTCTTCTGCTTCTTCTCTGTTTCCTTCTGTTCCACGCTCTGTCATCCTTTCTCGTTTCTTCTGCACAATGGGAGAGAGCATTCCGCCCTCTCCCATTCGTACAACTCTCTGTTATTCTTCCGATTCTTCCTTTCTCAGAATATCCACGGTATGCGCTGCTGCTCCGATCAGATCCTGCCGCTCGCAGATTGATAGCTGATACCGCATGAATTCCTCAAAGGTCTCGTCATCCATTTCATTTAACATCTTCCGCATATAATTGGCCGGTCCGTCCGGGGTTATGATCTGAACCCGTGTCAGTCCCGCTGCCCTGTTATATCCGTCAATATCCTCCACCCGCACATAATCATACAGATTCTCCGGATGGGATACACTGTGAAAATCCTCCGTTAACCGGTTCTGCTCCATGCATTCTTTTATATGCCCTTCCTTAAATGCATAGGTCAGTACACAATACTCATTCATGCAATAAGCAACCATGATGATACCACCCGGCTTTGTCACCCGCTTAGCCTCTTCCAGTGCCCGCACCTTATCCTCCTGTGCGAACAGATGATACATCGGTCCAAACAGCAACGTCAGATCAAACTGATCCGACTCCAGCTTTTTCAAATTCAATGCATTGCCCTGCATTGCCTTTACGGTACTTCCTTTTTTCTTTAAGATTCCGAGGTTATACCGCACCAGCTCAACAGCTGTCACATCATAACCCTCATTCGCCAGTGCCACGGAATATTTTCCGGTTCCGGCTCCGATATCCAGAATGCGAATCTCTGAATTCCGGTTCGTTGCATCCGAACCTTCTGTATCCGGATGTTTCATGTCACACGTTATCTGCTCCAGATATCGGTGAATATAATGCATGGAAGTCCGGAACTCCACCTGTCCGTATCGGGTATTCAGTCGTTTATCTTCATTAAATTTATTATAATACTGTTCGAGTTCCGTCATTTCCTTCATGAGCCAATTCTCTTCTATCTCTTACTCTTATTCATAATACCGGAGTCTATTCTTCCGGCATCTGCCCTACTTGTTGGCTTCATAAGTCTTCAACCGCTTGAAGAAATCCTTACTTTCTGCCACAACCACACCGCTCAAAGCAAAGATTGCAATCATGTTCGGGATGGCCATCAGTCCGTTAAAGATATCGGCAATGGTCCATACCGCTGCAACTGTCATGTAAGGTCCGATAAAGACTGCCAGAATATATAACCAGCGATATACCTTAATAACCTTCTGCTTCCCGTTGAACAGGTACTCCAGACAACGCTCGGAATAATAATCCCATCCAAGAATGGTTGTAAATGCGAAGAACACCAGACACAGCATCAGAATAAAGGATGATACCTGTGTCGGGAACGGAAGTCCGTTGTTAAATGCATAGGTGGTAACCTGTACGCCTTCCAGTCCCTCTACCTGCCATGCACCGGTCAGTACGATGGAAAGACCTGTCATGGTACATACGATGATCGTATCAATAAAGGTACCGGTCATGGATACCAGCCCCTGACGAACCGGCTCGTTTGTTTTCGCTGCTGCCGCTGCGATCGGTGCAGAACCAAGACCGGACTCATTGGAGAAGATACCTCTTGCAATACCCTTCTGCATTGCGATCAGCATCGTACCTACCGCACCACCGGTGATTGCCTTCGGATTAAATGCACCCTTTACAATCGTAACAATCGCTGCCGGAATTTCCTGTACATTGCAGATCAGCAGAATGATACAGAATACAATATAAATAATCGCCATAAACGGAACCACAGCCTGTGATACCTTGGAAATACGCTTTACACCACCGATCAGTACGGCTGCTACACAGACACTTAAGATCAGGGACGCAATGATAACGGTCCATGAATATGTACCGATTCCCGGAATTGTCAGCGTCCATGACATATTCGGATCAAAATAATTATTAACTGCGGAGGAAATACCGTTTACCTGTGAGAATGTACCGATACCAAACAGACCTACGCAGACGCCAAAGAATGCAAAAATCTTAGCCAGCCATTTCCACTTCGAACCCATACCCTTCTCTATGTAATAGAATGGTCCGCCCAGTGCATGATGATTCTCGTCTACCTCGCGGTACTTAACAGCCAGCAGGCCCTCGGCATACTTGGTTGCCATACCGAAGAAGGCTGCTACCTCCATCCAAAACAACGCTCCCGGGCCTCCGGCTGCGATCGCCGTTGCAACACCTACGATGTTACCGGTTCCGATCGTTGCGGACAGCGCAGTACATAATGCACCAAAGGATGATATCTCACCATGTCCGTCATCTTCATTCTGAACCATCCACTTTAATGCCAGTGGCAGTCTCCGTATCTGAAGAAGTCCCAGACGGATAGACAGATAAATACCGCCGGCCAGGATCAATACGATCAGAGGGACACCCCATACCAATGTATCAATCTTATCCAACAGAGCATTAAACATCTTCCAGATCAAATCCAGAGTGCCATCTGCATGATACTTCGTGCTCATCTCACTTATCCAAGTGCTCATCATTACTGCATTCATTCTCTTTACTCCTTAGTTATTATTTATCGCTTCGTCCATATATAATCCTGCATATCTGATCACTACATATTAAATATGTTTAAATTACGACTAAATAAGGCTAGCATACCG
>CABQJA010000031.1 GCA_902464345.1 uncultured Clostridium sp. | reverse complement strand
CATCTGGATGAAATAGACACAAGTATCGCAGCGCATTCCGAGGGCTGGAATCTGAACCGGATCGGCAAGGCGGAATTATCGATCCTGCGGCTGGCAGTATATGAGATGAAATGGGATGATACCATTCCGGAAAAGGTAGCGATCAATGAAGCAGTGGAGCTGGCAAAGACCTATTGTTCGGAAGAAGCAAAGGGATTTGTAAATGCAGTTCTTGGTAAAATGGCATCCGGACAGGATTGATGGCATAGCATCGGAGGCAGTCTGTGCAGAAGCGGATTTATTCAGTAGGACAAATCAATGTATATATTCGAAACCTGTTTGACGGAGATTATCTGTTGTCCAATCTATGCATCAAAGGCGAAGTGTCGAATTGCAAGTATCATGCTTCCGGGCATATTTATTTCAGCCTGAAGGATGAGAAGGGCTCGATCAACTGTGTTATGTTCCGGGGGAACCGGGGCGGACTGGCCTTTCAGCTGCGGGATGGACAGAGCGTGGTCGTAACCGGTAATATTTCTGTCTATGAACGGGACGGAAAGTACCAGATCTATGCGAAGGAAATCCAGCTGGATGGAACCGGAGCTTTATATGAAGAGTATGAGCGGCTGAAGAACCGGTTATATGAAGAAGGACTGTTTGAGTTTGAAATCAAGAAACCGATTCCGAAATATCCGAAACGGGTAGGAATCGTAACGGCATCTACCGGAGCTGCGATTCAGGATATACGGAACATAGCAAGGCGCAGGAATCCTTATGTACAGCTGATCCTGTACCCGGCGAAGGTGCAGGGCGAGGGCGCTGCGGCAACGATCGTGAAGGGAATTCAGGTGCTGGATGCGATGGGACTGGATACGATCATTATCGGTCGTGGCGGAGGTTCGATTGAGGACTTATGGGCATTCAATGAAGAATGCGTGGCGAGAGCTATTTATGTAGCAAAAACACCAATCATTTCAGGAACGGGACATGAGGTGGATACAACAATTGCCGATTATGCGGCAGACTTAAGGGCACCGACCCCGTCTGCGGCCTGTGAACTTGCAATTCCGGACTATATGAGCATGTGCCGGGAGCTTGAGGGAATGGCTGACCGGATGAAGAACCGGATGCGACAGAGGATTACACTGGCGAAGAGTCAGTGGCAGCAGATGAATCTTCGGCTGGAGCATCTGAATCCACGGACAAAGCTGGGGGAGAATCAGATGTATCTGGATGAACTGTCGGACCGGATGCGAAGAGCCATGCAGCACAGGCTGGAGCAGTATCAGCATCGGTATGCACTGCTGACAGAGCAGTTACACAGATGCTCACCGACGGCGAAGCTGATCCACGGATATGGATATATTGAAGCCGGGAGGCAGCCGCTTTGCAGTGTCGGGCAGGTATCAGCCGGGGACGAGCTGACAATTACGATTCAGGATGGTCAGGTGCGGGCAGCGGTAACAGAGGTACGACCGACCGGAGATCCGGAATAGAATAAGGAGGAGCGCAGGTTTGGAAGAACAGAAGGAAAACAGCCAACCGCTTAATATAGAGGAATCATTTTCAAAGATAACATCCATTGTGGAGCAGTTAGAGGCTCCGGAGATCACGTTGGAGGAATCTATGAAATTATATCGTCAGGGAGTAGAGCTTCTGACAGAGTGTGGAAAATCACTGGATCGAATCGAAAAAGAGATGATAGTTCTGACAGAGGAAGGAGAAATCAGGGATGGAACGATTGAATGAGAAAGTAACTGCTGTAGAGGCAGTTATCCATAAATATATGCCGAAGCCGGAGGGATATGCAAAGACGGTACTGGCGGCTATGAATTATACGATGGATGCCGGCGGTAAGCGTCTGCGTCCGCTCTTGATGCAGGAGGTATATAAGATGTTTGGCGGCAACGGAGAAGAGATCGAACCGTTTATGGCCGCGATTGAAATGATACATACCTATTCTCTGGTACATGATGACCTGCCGGCGCTGGATAATGATGATTACCGGCGCGGAAGAAAGACGGCACATATCGTATATGGCGAGGCAATGGCAATTCTGGCCGGAGATGCCCTGTTAAATTATGCATTTGAGACCGCTGCAAAGGCATTTGACCTGACCGATGATTTAAAGAAGGCAACAGAGGCATATAAGGTATTGACCCGGAAGCCGGGTATCTACGGGATGATCGGCGGACAGACTGCAGATGTGGAGCTGACGGGAAAGTCGCTGACAAAGGACGAATTGGAATATATTTATGAGAATAAGACCGGAGCCCTGATTGAAGCATCCATGATGATCGGAGCGATTCTGGGTGGTGCAACGGACGAAGAGGTCACGAAGATCGAGCGGCTGGCAAGTCTGGTAGGAAAGGCATTCCAGATCCAGGATGATATTCTGGATATTGAGGGAAATGAAGCAGAGCTTGGAAAGCCTTTGCACAGTGATGAAGAGAATGGCAAGGTCACCTATGTGACCCTTCACGGACTGATGCAGGCGAAGGAAGATGTGAAGGAATTATCAGAAGAGGCAGTTGCAATTCTGGATGCATTCCCACAGCAGGATACATTTTTACATGAACTGATTTTATCTCTGGTAAATCGCAGAAAATAAGAGAGGCTATTAGAATGAGTACGTTGGATAAGATAAAAAAACCGAATGATATTAAGCGTCTGGATAAAAGCGAATATCCGATTCTGGCGCAGGAGATCCGGGATTTCTTATTAACTCATATCAGTCAGACCGGAGGCCATCTGGCATCCAATCTGGGCACCGTAGAGTTGACAATGGCATTGCATCTGGTTCTTGATTTCCCGGAGGACAAGCTGATCTGGGATGTAGGCCATCAGTCTTATACACATAAGATCCTGACAGGCAGAAAGGATGAGTTTGAGCATCTGCGGGAATTCGGCGGCATGAGCGGATTTCCGAAGCGGGGTGAGAGTCCGTGTGACAGCTTTAATACCGGACACAGTTCAACGTCTATTTCTGCGGCACTGGGATTTGCAGAGGCAAAGGAAATCATGGGAACCGATGAGTCGATCGTAGCAGTGATCGGTGACGGTGCATTGTCCGGCGGCCTGGCCTATGAAGCACTGAATAATGTGGCCAATCTAAAATCCAGTCTGGTAATTGTTTTGAATGATAATGAGATGTCGATTTCTGAAAATGTAGGAGGCATGAGCCGTTATCTGAATAAGATCCGGGCCGGACAGGCATACAATGAGTTTAAGGCAGGCGTGGAAAATACGATCCTGAATTTCCCGATCGGTGGATATGATCTGGCGAAGTCGGTGAAACGATCCAAGGACAGCATTAAGCATCTGCTGGTTCCGGGGATGTTCTTTGAGGATATGGGAATTACTTATATTGGCCCGATTGACGGTCATAATATCAGTGAGATGGTAGATTCGCTGGTGGCGGCAATTGAGCTTCAGCGGCCGGTAGTGGTTCATGTGAAGACGAAAAAAGGAAAGGGATATCGATATGCCGAGAAGTACCCTTGTTATTTCCATGGAGTGGCACCGTTTGATCTGGAGACCGGTAAGGTCCTGAAAAAGAAGGAGAAGCCGGATTATACGGATATTTTTGCAAGAAAGATCTTAACGCTTGCAGAGCAGAACCCACGGCTGGTAGCAATCACGGCAGCCATGGCGGAGGGCACCGGACTGAAGCGGTTCCGGAGTCAGTATCCGGAGCGGTTTTTTGATGTGGGAATTGCGGAGCAGCATGCAGTTACTTTTGCGGCGGGACTTGCTGCGGCCGGTATGCTTCCGGTTGTAGCTGTCTATTCCTCCTTTTTACAGCGTGCTTATGATCAGATTTTACATGACGTGTGCATTCAGAATCTGCATGTGATCTTTGCGATCGACCGGTCCGGTCTGGTAGGAGCGGATGGCTCGACGCATCAGGGAATTTTTGATATTACGTATTTGTCCGGAATCCCGAATATGACGATCCTTTCTCCAAAGAACCGGTATGAGCTGGAGGATGCAATGGATTTTGCGGTCAGCTATCCGGGACCGATCGCAATCCGCTATCCGAGAGGAACCGCTTATGATCATTGGGCAGAAAAGCGGGAGCCGATCATCTATGGCAGAAGTGAATGGCTGCAAAAGGGCGAGCAGGTGGCGATTCTGGCGGTCGGCAATATGCTGGAAGAGGCAGAGAAGACCTGTGCGTGTCTGGAACAGGTGGGGATTCATGCATCCCTGATCAATGCAAGATTTGTAAAGCCGTTGGATAAGCAGTTGTTAGATGCGCTGGCGGAGACACATTCCCTGATCTGTACGATGGAAGAGAATGTATACTCCGGAGGATACGGAGAGGCAGTTGCGGCTTATTTATCAAAGAAACAGGCGAAGGTTCAGGTATACGGAGTTGCGATACCGGATCAGTTTGTGGAACAGGGAAGTATTCCGCAGCTAAGAGCAATGCTTGGAATGAATGGTGAACATGTAGCGAAAGAGATTCAGGAGAGACTGGAAAGATGAAACAACGACTTGATGTCATGTTAGTAGAACAGGGATTTGCCACATCCCGTGAAAAAGCAAAAGCGATCATTATGTCCGGAATTGTGTTTGTAGACGGACAGCGTGAGGATAAAGCAGGGACAACCTTTGATTCCGAGAAGGTGAAGCTGGAGGTAAAGGGACATACCTTAAAATATGTGAGCCGGGGCGGGTTGAAGCTGGAGAAGGCCATGGACCGCTTCGGAGTGCAGCTGGAAGGAAAGGTCTGTATGGATGTCGGTGCATCCACCGGTGGGTTTACGGACTGTATGCTTCAGAACGGAGCCGTAAAGGTATATTCTGTAGATGTCGGTCACGGACAGCTGGATTGGAAGCTGCGCAATGATGAACGGGTGGTATGTATGGAGAAAACCAATATCCGTTATGTAACTCCGGAAGATATTGCGGAGAAGCCGGCATTTGTATCCATTGATGTGTCATTTATCTCCCTGACCAAGGTGTTAGGTCCGGTAAAGGAACTGATGACAGAGGATGGAGAGCTGGTCTGTCTGATCAAGCCACAGTTCGAGGCCGGAAGAGAAAAGGTTGGTAAGAAGGGTGTAGTCCGTGACAAGAGCGTGCATCTGGAAGTGATCGAGATGGTTATGAATTTTGCGGAGTCGATTGGATTTAAGCTTCTGCATCTGGACTATTCACCGATCAAAGGTCCGGAGGGCAATATTGAATATCTGCTTCATATGACAAAGAATGAAGCGGTAGAGGCGGCAGTACTGAATGCAGCTGAGGTAGTAGAGGAATCACATCGCGACCTTGCATGATCGACCGGAAAGGAATGTTCGATGAAGACGTTTTTGATTGTGGCAAATTCCACAAAAGACGAGAATTTAATACTGGCCGGAAGAGTTCGGGACTATATTGAGATGCATGGCGGAAATGCACAGATCTGCGTAGATGGTGATAATATTCCGGTGGATTGTAAGGTGGATATGGCGATCGTTCTGGGTGGTGATGGCACGATGCTTCTGGCAGCCAGTCACTTAAGCAGCCACGGCATTCCGATGATAGGAATTAATCTCGGTACCATGGGCTTTATGGCAGATGTGGATCCATGCAATATGGAAGAAGCACTGGATGCATTATTGAAGGATCGGTACCGGATCGAGGAACGGATGAAGATTCAGGGTAAGATATACAGAGATTCCAGAGAAATGGCAGCAGCAACTGCTCTGAACGATATTGTAATTGCCAGATCCGGATTTTCAAGAATCATCTGTCTGCGGATCTATGTGAACGGAGAACTTCTGGACGTATATGAAGCAGATGGCGTGATCATTTCGACACCGACAGGCTCCACAGCATATAATATGTCAGCCGGCGGACCGATTGTCAGTCCGAGAGCCAGCCTGATTCTGGTAACACCGGTTTCACCGCATTCGCTGACCAGTAAGAGTGTTGTGTTCTCGGCAGAGGATGTGATTGAAGTGGAGATCGTACCGAAGCGTAAGAGCCAGAAGGAGGAAGCAATTGCGACCTTTGACGGCAGAGGCTATGAGGAGTTGCAGCCGGGAGACCGGATCGTAATCCGCAAAGCAGAAGAAATAACACGATTGGTAAAAATATATGACACCAGTTTCTACGAGATACTTCGCAGTAAAATGGGAGAACGGGAGCGTTAGATGAAATCAGCAAGACAATCAAAGATTATTGAGCTAATCGAACAATATGATATTATGACACAGGAGGAGCTGTCGGAGCTTTTGACGCAGGCAGGGTTCCGGAATACACAGGCAACGATATCCAGAGATATCCGGGAGCTGAAGCTGACGAAGATCACCACGGATTCCGGAAAACCGAAGTATGCACTGCAGCAGCCGCAGGACATCGATATCTGGAAGAAATATCGACAGGTACTGGCAGCCGGTATCCTGACGATGGAGTCCTCTGAGAATTTAATTGTGATCAAAACAGTGTCCGGTGTGGCGATGGCAGTCGCAGCAGCACTGGATAATTTAGATATAAATGGCCTAATGGGATGCATTGCCGGTGATGATACGATCATCGCAGTTGCAAGGTCGAAGGAAATGTCTGCCAATGTCATTGCCAATATAGAGAAAACTGCATACAGTGACCTATAGAAACTGGAGGAAAACATATGCTACAGAATCTACATATTAAAAATATGGCACTGATCGATGAACTGGATGTGAATTTTGAAGAAGGTCTGAATATTCTGACCGGTGAGACCGGCGCAGGAAAGTCTATTATTCTGGGGGCAGTCACGACGGCATTAGGTGGCAGAACCGGGAAAGAGATGCTCCGGGAAGGTGCAGAATACGGACTGGTAGAGCTGTTATTTGAAATAACCAAGCCACAGACCAGAAAGGCATTGGAATCACTGGAGATTCCGATGACGGAGGAGAATGTTCTGATCATCAGCCGGAGAATCTATCCGAATCGTACAGTCAATAAGGTAAACGATGAGATGGTAACAGTGGGAAGGTTAAAAGAGATTGCCGGACTTTTGATCGATATCCATTCACAGCATGAGCATCAGTCATTGCTGAAAAAATCAAATCATCTGAATATTTTGGACCGGTTCGGTCATGATAAGATTGATGAATGTAAAAAGAATATGGAGAAGAGTTATACCATATATGCCGGACTGCGGGATGAACTGAAAACCGGTGAGCTCGATGAGGAAACCAGAAAGCGGCAGATGGATTTCGCATTGTTTGAGATTCATGAGATTGAAGAGGCAGATCTGCAGCCGGAGGAAGAGGAACAGCTGGAGGCAGAGTATCGCAGGATGGTAAACAGCAGACAGATCATGGAACGAATCAGTCAGGTTTACGGGATCACCGGATATGAGCAGCCGGAAAGCGGCGGCAACCAGATCGGCCGTGCCTGTGGGGAGCTGAATAAGGCAGCAGAGTATGACTCAGAGCTACTGGGTCTGCAGGAACAGCTTGCTACGATAGACAGTCTGTTAAACGATTTTAACCGGGAGCTGGCGGATTATATGACCGAGATGACCTTTGATGCGGAGCAGTTCCAGACGGTGGAGACCAGACTGGATCTGATTCATAATCTGGAGGCAAAATACGGACGGACGATTCCGGATGTTCTGGATTATCTGGAGAAGAAGCAGGCAGAATATGAGAAGTTCGTCGATTATGAAACCTATCGGGAGACATTGAATGCAGACTGCGAAAAAGCATTACAGGATTATATGCGATATGCAAAAGAAGTATCCGATGCGAGAAGAGCTGCAGCAGATACCCTGACAGAAATGATTACCGAAGCGTTGCAGGATCTGAATTTTCAGAATGTGGATTTCCGTATGGAATTTCAGCAGCTGGAGCAGCCTACGGTCAGAGGTATGGAGGAAGGATATTTTATGATCTCCACGAATGTGGGAGAACCGGTGAAACCGCTGTGGGAGGTTGCTTCCGGTGGTGAATTATCCAGAATCATGCTGGCGGTCAAATCCTGTCTGGCAGAAGAGGATGATATTGACACGCTGATTTTTGATGAAATTGATGTGGGAATCAGCGGAAGAACTGCGCAGAAGGTATCCGAGAAATTATCGGCAATCGCAATGAAGCATCAGGTAATCTGTATCAGTCATTTACCACAGATCGCAGCCATGGCAGATGCTCATTTTAAAATCGAAAAACAGGTGATCGATCAGAAGACGATCACCGGAATTGAACGGTTGCAGGAAGAAGCAGCCATTGCAGAAATTGCCAGAATGTTAGGCGGTGTGGAAATCACTGATTCTGTGCTGGAAAGCGCAGCTGAAATGAAAGAACTGGCAAAACGTACAAAAATATACTGATTGATTTTCGACAGAATCGAAGACACTAAGAACAGATGAAACCTGCAAAGGTCATCTGTTCTTTTTTATCGTGATAAAAAGAACAGGAAGTAGGCAAAGCCCAAAAGCAGTAAGAAGATTGAAAAATAAAAAATCAGGAACAAAAATTAAAAGCAAAGGAAACAGTAAAAAACAAAACAGGAAAGGAGTCAGGATAGCATGAAACGTAATATAGTCTGGGCATTTGTATTTGCGATATTCCTTCCGCTGTCGGGCCTTGGATGGATAGAGTATTACAAGACCTGTATTCCCAGTCATATACAGATTATCGCGGGAGATAAGGAAGAGTTTGACTTCTCTATTCCGGCAAATGCAGAGGTGAAAACCGCAGATGCCAGATGGAACCTGCAGGACCCGTTCACACTGACAGCCTGGAATACCGGATCCTATGAAATGCAGGTGCGGCTGTTTGGCTGGATTCCGTTAAAGACGGTTCAGGTGGAGGCGATAGAAGAGGCATATGCAATCCCATGCGGATGCTCCACCGGTATTTATATGAATACCGATGGTGTTATGGTAATTGATACCGGGAAGATTCCGGGGGCAGACGGAGTGGAAACGGAGCCGGCAGAGAGTATCTTGCAGCCGGGGGATTATATTAAGTCCGTGAATGGAGAGACCGTATCAGATAAGGAAACATTGATCGAGGCAATCGAGGGATCGGCAGGCGAGGATCTATGTATGGATGTGCAGAGAAAGGATACAGAGATAGAAGTGAAGGTAAAACCGGTATTATCTGCGGATGGAAGCTATAAAGCAGGCATCTGGGTGCGGGATGATCTGCAGGGAATCGGCACTCTGACCTATATTATGGGAACCCGATTCGGAGCCCTGGGGCATGGAGTCAATGATGTGGATACCGGAGAATTGATCCGGCTGGAGCATGGAGAGCTGAGAAGGGCCAGTGTGCTTGGAATTGTAAAGGGAAGCAGCGGCACGCCCGGTTCCGTAACCGGATGCGTGGATTATTCGGAACAGGGGTATCTCGGAGAGATTCAGGGAAACTCGGAAAGCGGGATTACGGGAACGATTACGGAGCCGGAGCACCTCCCGGCATTTACCGGCGGGAACGCCATACCGATCGCATTAAAGCAGGAAATTCAGCCGGGAACCGCGTGGCTGCATTCGGATATATCCGGTGAGATGAAGGATTATGAAATAGAGATCACAAAGGTCAACATGAGTGGAACCAATATGACGAAAGGACTGGAAATCCGGGTGACGGATCCGGAGCTTTTAAATCTGACAGGCGGTATTATTCAGGGAATGAGTGGCAGTCCGATTCTGCAGGATGGGAAGTTCGTGGGTGCGGTAACACATGTATTTGTCAATGATCCGACCAGAGGATACGGGATCTTTATTGAGAACATGTTGTAGCAGAGGAGATAAAATATAGAAGGCAGAAAACCGGGATTTGAAACAGGGTAGAATCCGCCCTTTTTCAAATCCTTTTTGCTACCGTGGAAACAGAAATCGAAAATACGGTAATATTATATAAAATAGCGGATATAATGCAAGAATAACCGCCGGAGGGGAGATTATAATAGAACTATATAAAATGGAATGCATACGGAAGGAGAAAACAGAGATGATAAAAAAATATACATATGGAAGACCATTTCCGACGGAATCGGTCATTGTACCGTTTGAGTCAGAAGAGGGCATGCCGGAGTATGGAAGGGTCGAAATCGATCGGGAGAAAGGTTTTTCTTTTAGCTGTGCTCTGGAAGCGGAGACCATTGTGTATGGACTGGGGGAGGCCAACCGCGGAATCAATAAGCGTGGGTATCGGTATATAAGCAATAATACTGATATTCCGCACCATCATGAGGATACATATTCGTTATATGCGGCACATAACTTTATCATTGTAGCAGGTGAGGAAACCTTTGGATTATATATTGACTATCCGTCGGCACTTACCTTTGACATCGGTTATACAAGGTCTGACAGACTTCATATTTTCTGCGAAAGAGCGGACCTTGATCTGTATGTAATTACCGGAGATACGCCTTATGATATTACGAAACAGTTCCGTAAGGTGATCGGAAGAAGTTATATTGCACCGAAGTTTGCTTTTGGGTTTGGACAGAGCCGCTGGGGATATAAAACACCGGAAGACTTTATAACGGTAGTAAAGAAATACAGGGAAAACCATATTCCGATCGATACGGTATATATGGACATTGATTACATGGACAATTATAAGGACTTTACCATAAATGAAGAATTCGGAGATTTCTTACGATATGTAGCTGACATGAAAGAGGAACAGATCCATCTGGTTCCGATTATTGATGCAGGAGTAAAGATTGAGGAAGGCTATGAGATATATGAGGAAGGCGTGGCAAACAATTATTTCTGCAAGAGACAGGACGGAAGTGATTATGTTGCAGCTGTATGGCCGGGATATACGCATTTTCCGGATGTGTTGAATCCGGATGCAAGGAAATGGTTCGGTGAGAAATATAAAATCCTGACGGATGCAGGGATTGAAGGCTTCTGGAATGATATGAATGAACCGGCAATCTTCTACACACCGGAAGGAGTCCGTGAGGCGAAAGAGGCTATGCGGGAATTTCTGGATAAAGAGGAAACGGTGGATGAAGTCTGGGCAATTGGCGGGCAGATGACAGACCTTGCAAATAACGCAAAGGATTATGCGTCTATGTATCATAATGTAAATGGAACGATGATACGGCATGACAAAGTACATAATATCTTTGGATATAATATGACGCGGGCTGCAGGGGAGGCACTCCGGGAGCTCTCACCGGATAAACGCTGCCTTCTGTTCTCACGTTCCTCCTATATTGGCATGCATCGTTATGGTGGCATCTGGACGGGAGATAATAAGTCCTGGTGGTCACATATGTTATTGAATCTGAAGATGCTTCCGTCATTAAATATGTGCGGATTCTTATACATTGGCGCAGACCTTGGCGGATTTGGATGCAACGCGACCAGAGATCTGTTACTCCGGTGGCTTGCACTTGGTATTTTTACGCCACTTATGCGGAATCATTCCTGTCAGGATACGAGAAACCAGGAATGTTATCAGTTTGAACATATAGAGGATTTCCGACATATCATTGAGATCCGGTACCGGCTGATTCCTTATATTTACAGTGAGTATATGAAGGCAGCCTTAACCGATGATATGATGTTCCGGCCGCTGGCATTTGATTATCCGGATGACAGAATTGCAAGAAATGTAGAGGATCAGCTCATGCTTGGAAATGAAATCATGATCGCACCGGTATATATGCAGAATGCAATCGGAAGATATGTATATCTGCCGGAGGATATGATGCTTGTCCGTTTTAAAGCAGATAGTGGTCTGGAACAGACAGAGATGCCTAAAGGACATCATTTCATAGAAGTGCCGTTGAATGAGGTCATTTTATTTATCCGGAAAGATAAATGTATTCCGCTTGCGGATGTTGCGGAAAGTGTTGCGGATATTGATATGAATACGCTGCAGCTGATCGGATATAAGAATAGCAGCTATCAGCTGTATGATGATGATGGCTATACCAGGGAGTATGATCTGGAAAAGCATTCCATAACATTGCGGCAATAAATTATGTATTTTATCGGTGTTTGATATGTTATAATCAATGATATTGAATTGGCAAATAATAAGAGTACAGCGGAGCAGATCCGGATGTGCTTTGATGCGAATGAGAGCGAATGCTGGGAAGCAGTGTTTGATTAGGACAGGATGCAGGAGGAAGAGCTATGTCACAGAAGATACAGAAGAAATCATTAACAATTG
This sequence comes from uncultured Clostridium sp., assembly GCA_902464345.1. Lineage (GTDB taxonomy): Bacteria > Bacillota > Clostridia > Lachnospirales > Lachnospiraceae > CAG-632. Next base: position 5,254 of record CABQJA010000031.1, on the reverse strand, counting down.
CTATGCTATGTGGAATTCTGGGGTGTTTTTGCTATGGTGGCGGAGACTGGCTCATGGTGTATGGAGATCCATCCTATTCCGGAAGCCTCTTCTGGCTGACGCAGGGAGTGGCACAGATCCCGGCATGGCGGAACGGACTGGCAATGGTGCTGGCTTTTCCGGGAATTATTTTATATGGGGTGGCCCTGTTTTATATCGGAAGGTTTATAAAGGAAGAGAAAGAACGGAAGATCTATCATTATCTGAATGCATTCGGACTGACGCCATGGATGTGCCTGCATTTATTTTACATTATGATCCTGTATCTGTATTCGTGGATGATGAATCATGGATATCAGGATGCAGCACTTCCGGCCTGCGAGGCTCTGTATCAGCATTTATCATGGGTCATTATAGTAAGTGAAGCACTGATGCTTCCGGTATTTATTTACTGGTTTTATGTGGTCGTAAGAGGCAGGACCACACTGCCGAAATGGATGGCAGCAGGCAATGTATTATGCTTTTATGTAATATTCTATGTTGTTAAGCTGTTATTGCCGGATACCGCATTCCGGATCGGCTTTACCAACGGATTGATGAGTGAGAGTATGATCTGGTTCTTTCTGCTGATCTGGATCGTGGGAAGCAGAAGGATCACACAGGAGAAATAACCAGCCGGGGCAGTCTGACACCCAGTCGGCTTAACACCTCATTGGTAATGCTTCCGGACTGCTCGGCGACCTCCTCCGCACGGATCTGCAGAGCTCCGGAGGTGCCGATGAGGACAGCGATATCTCCGGCTGATATAGCTTCCGGAATATCGGAAATATCAACCAATGTCTGGTCCATACAGATCCGGCCTACGATAGGTGCCCGGTGTCCGTGGATCAGGACGGAGCCGGTTCCGTTGGAAAGATTGCGCGGCAGACCGTCTGCATAACCGATGGTCAGGGTCGCAATCCGCATATCCTTCGGGGCATGATAATCAACTCCGTAACCGGCACAGTCTCCGGCCTTCAGATCCCGGACAGATGCAATCCGGCATTTCAGGGACAGGACAGGAGATAAGTACCGGCTCCAGATTAAGGAATCTTCCGGAGTGCTGACAACACCGTATAAGGCAATGCCGGGACGGGCATAATCGCCACCAAGCTCCGGATAGTTTAAGATGCCATAGCTGGCGAGCATATGAACTTTAGGCAGGGATAATCCCTGCTTTTTGATTGCAGTTAAAACCTGTTCAAAATGTTCAACCTGCATCCGGGTAAAGGCACATGCCTCCGGAGCGAGAGAATCATCTGCCGACAGGTGGGTAAAGATGCCGTCTATCTTAAGATGTTTTAAATGAAACAATCGGCAGATGGTATCTGTTCGGTCAAAAGGCTCACCCAGACGGTGCATTCCGGTATCAATCGCAAGATGAACCGGGAAAGTATAAGCACATTCTTTCCCATATTGATCAAGAAGAGCAGCATAAGATGCATCAACGATCGTCTGACTTAAATGGTATTGCTGCAGAAGCGGAAACTGTGCCGGATGGGTATAGCCGAGGATCAGAATTTCGCTTTCAATACCATGAAGACGCAGACTGACGGCCTCATCTACACAGGCAACACAGAAGGAATCGATGCCCATTTTGGTTAACTGTTCGGCAATCAGGACGGCACCATGGCCATAGGCTTCTGCCTTGACTGCCGGCATGAGACGGCAGCTTTTTGGAAGGCGGGATTGCAGAAATTCTACATTCTGTTTCAGGGCCTCCGGATCAAGCTCAATCCAGGCGCGGGAGGTAGATGGAGAAGTGATGTTCATGAAAAATCCCCTCCTTGCAGATATTCTTCCAGAGTAAGTCCCTGCTCTTTGATGATTTCGGCATGGGGCAGACCGACATACCGGAAATGCCATGGCTCATGCCCGATGCCGGTAACGGATTCTTTGCCCGCCGGATAACGTTCAATGAAACCATAATCGGCAGCCAGATCACGGAAGGTCTGGCAGATGCCGCTATATGGGAAGTCCGGACGGATAAAATCAATATGATCCTGTTTCAGTCCGAGATCGATCGCAAGGCCGGTCTGGTGTTCACTGTGATCCGGATATGCAACATAGGTCTGGGTAAAGAGCAGTCCGTTCTCTGCCATAGAATCATCCCAGATCTGCTGTTGGTCCTTTCTGGTACGCCATCCGCTGACAGGTACGATAGAATCCCAACCATCGATTTTACGAATAAGGGCTTCTAAGGCTCTGGCAGCAGTGACTTCCATCAGAATGGATTTCTGACCGCATACGGGAACCAGAATCGGTGTAAAGGTGCGTGGTATCGCATGGTCGGAGTTAACAAGAACTAAATAATTATCTGAGACTGCAGATGTATCTGCAGGTGAAACACATAGAGTATTCATGATCGGGTCTCCCTTCTTACTTTTCTAACTGATTCTGATAGAAGTCTATCAGAACCGGTCAGTCAGTGTTTGAAGGAAAACCCATAGAAATATTGAGAATTGATGGATACTTTCTTACAAAAAGGTGAAGAAATATTACAGGGCGGTAAGGTTGACCGGCAGAAGAATCGTAAAGGTAATGGTATCCTGCCCGCTGGCTGCCGTGATCGTACCGCCGTGGAGTTCTACGATTTCCTTGGAAATCGCAAGGCCGAGACCGGAGCCACCGGTTGCCGTGGAACGGGAGGAGTCCAGCCGGAAGAATTGTTCAAATATCCGGCTTAATTTTTCCGGAGGGATAGTTTTTCCCTGATTCTGAACGATGATCTGTACATTCCGGTCCTGTTTTTGCAATGTGAGCATGATTTCTGTTTCCGGGAAGCTGTAATTAATGGCATTCCGGATCAGATTATCGAAAACACGCTCCAGCTTATCACGGTCGCAGGAAATCTCAATCCCCGGAGCCAGCTCGGTTACGATGGTCAGATCCTTATCCAGAAGTAACGGTTTAAACTCATAGGCAGTCTGCTCCAGCATCCGGGTCAGATTCGTAAGCTCCGGTTCCAGCGTCAGAGTGGTCAGGTTGAATCTGGTAATATCAAAGAAATCGTTGATCAATACCTCCAGACGTTCCGCCTTTTCCAGTGCAATTCCGGTATATCTGGCACGCAGCTCCGGTGAGATCTGCGGTTCATCCTGAAGAAGGGTGAGATAACCGATAACACTGGTTAACGGGGTCTTTAAATCATGTGCGAGATATACGATCAGATCATTCTTTCGCTGCTCGGCCTCTTTTGCCAGCATTTCATTCCGGATACCCTGTTCCCGGAACAGATTCAGCTCATCCTCGATATCCTGAATGGCAATCGGAAGGTGGATCGGAGCCTCCTTGTCTGTGATCATTCTGCCGGCAGCTTCCACGATGGAATCCATATAGCGGAGCTGCTTGGTCATATAATAATATGTGATCAATAAAAATCCGATCAGAAGCGGAATCCCGGCGAAAACGATAATGTAGTCCCGGATATAGGACAGAATCCAGTAAATCGGATTATCGGCCTGCCAGTAGACGGCATGGCAGAGAGTCCAGCAGGTGACGATAAACAGAAAGAATAAAATCACGAACCCAATCAGAGTTCCGAAATACTGCATGAGGATCTCTCTGGAAATCCGTCCTCTTCGTTTTTTCTGTGCTTTCTTATTCAATGGTATAGCCAACCCCCCATACTGTTTTGATATATTTCGGATTCCGTGCAGGCTCATGCATCTTTTCGCGCAGATGCGCAATGTGGGCCATGACGGTATTGTTGCTGTTCTCATAATAGTGCTCGCCCCAGAGCGCTTCAAAAAGCTCCTCGGAGGAGACAACGGTTCCCTTTCTCTGGCACAGGTACCAGACAATCGAGAATTCTAACGGAGTGAGTGCGAGATTCTTTCCGTTTAATGTGCATTTATGGCTGGATTGCGAGATATGTAATCCACGGATATCAATGCTGTCATCGGTGGCAGAAGCGGAATCATCGGATCCGGATTTTGGATTGTATCGGGTATAGCGCCGCAGCTGGGTCTTAACTCTGGCAACCAGCTCCAGCGGATTAAACGGTTTCGTGATATAATCATCCGCCCCAAGGGTCAGACCGGTGATCTTATCCATATCCTCTACCTTGGCGGTGAGCATGATGATCGGATACAGGTGCGATTGGCGGATGCGCTGGCAGAGTGTAAAGCCGTCCATATCCGGCAGCATGACATCCAGGATCGCCAGATCCAGATTCTCCCGATCTACGCAGTTTAAGGCATCAGTTGCATTATAATATTTGAATACCTGAAAATTCTCATTGGATAAGTAGACTTCTACTAAGTCGGCAATTGCCGCCTCATCGTCTACGATCATTATTTTTTCATTCATGACAGAACCCTCTATTCGTTATATATAACTCCAAGTGTAGCAGAAGCTGAAATGAAAAACAATCCTTCCTGTCTAAAATGGTAGGTATTGGAAAAAACTATAGCGGACATAAGGAAGAAAGAATTACGCAATATGCGGGATATCCTGTATAATAAAACATATAAATCATACTAAAATGATAGGAATAAACAAAAGACGAGAGACAGACGAATGGAGGAATTTCAATGGAAAGAGGTCTTGATACCAAGTGTCTTCACTTAGAAGAAGACGAAGGAAATGTAAATCATTATGGAGCAATCAGTTATCCGATCTATCAGACAGCCACCTATGCACATCCGGGTGTAAATCAGAGCACAGGCTTTGATTATAGCAGACTTCAGAACCCGACCAGGGATCATCTGGAGAAAATGGTAGCTTCTCTGGAAAACGGAATCTCAGCACTGGCATTTTCAACCGGTATGGCGGCGATCACAACCTTAATGGAACTCTTTCAACCCGGCGATCATATTGTAATGGACTCCGATCTGTATGGCGGAAGTATCCGTCTGTTTCAGCATATATCCGCAAAGAACGGAATTACATTTTCCGGTCTTGACTGCAGTCAGGGAAATGTGGAAGACTATATAAATGAGAAAACAAAGGCAATCTATGTGGAAACACCAACGAATCCGATGATGCGTGTAACAGATCTTGCAGCACTGGCAGAGAAGGCAAAGAAGCATAATCTGCTTCTGATCGTGGATAATACATTTCTTTCACCGTATCTGCAGAATCCGTTAACCCTGGGTGCGGACATTGTCGTACACAGCGGAACCAAATATCTCGGAGGCCATAATGATACGCTGGCAGGTTTTCTGGTCACGAACCGGGAGGATCTGGATGAAAGACTGAGATTTATCATTAAAACCAATGGAACGGGACTGGC
>CABQJA010000030.1 GCA_902464345.1 uncultured Clostridium sp. | reverse complement strand
CACTAGAATATATAGTATACTAAGTAGGGATTTATTTTCCTTTTCAATCATTGTATAATCATAGCATATACGGTTTGAACCCGTTACTTCTATAATAATATGTCACATTAAGGAGTGTTTGAAATGGATGATTTTTATGCAAACCTTGGAAAGAAAGTAAAGGAACTGCGAATTGAAAACGGATTAACTCAGAATGAGGTCGCAAAGGCATTAAATGTTACCCCTGGATATATCAGCAATGTTGAAAATAACCGAAGCGCTATGACCTTGCGTCTGCTCATGTACTATGCAGAGCTGACACATGTTTCACTGGATGCCCTGATCGGCAGCATTGATTCCCGCTATGAATCAACGGCTTTAGATTATGAGCTGGCTGATCTGACCCAGAAGCTTTCGGATGATGATAAACGTAAGCTGGTAAAGACCCTCAAGATCTGGACCCGGAAATAAGGAGATATATTATGAGCAAAAAACCATCAAAAACAAATGAACAGGAACATAAGAAGACGAAATATGACCTGAAAATGGAGGCCCGGCGCAAGGCAGAGAAGAAAGAAAAAGTCACTGCTACTGTTTTCCGGACTGTCTGCATCGCATTATTGGCAGCCATTGTTCTTACTGCCGGATATTTCAGTGTCACCATGATCGCAGATATTGTAAACGCAAACAATAAACCATACCTGACAGTCGGTGATCATACCCTGTCACAGGTTGAGTATGATTACTACTATAACAGTACCATCTCTAATTACCTGAATACATATGCTTCATTTCTTTCTTATATGGGACTGGATACCTCCGTACCATATGATGAGCAGCAGTATTCAGAGGATATGACCTGGCAGGAGTATTTCGAGCAGACCACGATCGATCAGCTGAAGCAGGAATTTGCACTGTTAGACGAGGCTGAGAAGAACGGATTCGAATATGATACGACCGATGATTACAATTCATTTATCGATCAGGCCAAGAGTGCTGCCGATTCCGACAGTGTCAGCCTGCAGGCCTATTACAAGACCATGTTTGGTCAGTATGCTACCGCAAAGAACATGAAGCCTCTGATCGACAATACCTACATTGCCAATGCTTACTATCAGAAGCTTCTGGATGATAACAAGCCTTCGGATGATGAGATCACCTCTTATTATAACGATAATAAGGCTGATTATGATCAGTTCGCTTACTACTCCTTCTCCTTCGCTTCCTCTGACTACGAGGACAGTACAACCTCCATCGATGCTTTGGCAGAAGAGATGAAGGCAAAGGTAGATGCCGGTGAAGATTTTGAAACCTTATGTAAGGAATATGCACCGGATTCCAAAAAAGACACCTACGGTGCAGAGGACGGTTCCGAAGCTTCCCTTACTCAGGGCGTAACCGGTTCTACCCAGAACTCCGACTTCAGAAGCTGGCTGACCGATGAATCCCGCAAGGCCGGTGATACCGTAGTCATCAAGAATAATGACGGAAGCACCTATTACGTATTGAAATTCGTCAGCCGTACCTATGATGATTCCTGCAAGGATACCATTTCATCTTCCCTTGCTTCCGATGCGGTCAGCGAATATATCAACAGTCTGACAGATGCCTATACCGTCACAGATTTAAGCGGCAACATTGGTTACCTCAATACAGAGGCTGATACCACGGATGCTTCTTCCGATTCTACAGAGGACGCTTCCACAGATAGCAACTCCGAGCAGTAAGCAATTATTATTTCACATATTAAAACCTCCGGTTTTCCGGTTATGATATCCATCTTTCTTGAATATCTTCCCGGAATCCGGAGGTTTTCTTTTTCTTATCTCAAACCTTATTTTTAATATTGTAATATTGCTTTCTCACAATCACGAGTCCCTAAAACTCATTTCCCGGGAATCTTGGAATTGCATCAAAGCCCGGCTTCAGGTCTTCATCTGTCGGAATATAATCTGTCATCTGACCATCATGGAATTTCTCATATGCTACCATATCGAAATATCCGGTACCGGTCAGACCAAAGAGGATCGTCTTCTCCTCACCGGTTTCCTTGCACTTCAATGCTTCATTGATTGCCGCACGGATCGCATGGCTGCTTTCCGGTGCCGGCAGGATACCCTCAGTTCTTGCGAACTGCTCTGCAGCCTCGAATACGGAAGTCTGCTCAACAGAAACAGCCTCCATATATCCATCATGGTAAAGTTGTGACAGAATGGAGCTCATGCCATGGAACCGAAGTCCGCCTGCATGGTTTGCAGATGGAATAAATCCACTGCCCAGTGTATACATCTTTGCCAATGGACAGATCATTCCGGTGTCGCAGAAATCGTATGCAAACTTACCTCTGGTAAAGCTTGGGCAGGATGCTGGTTCTACCGCAATGAAACGATAATCTGCTTCGCCTCTTAACTTCTCGCCCATGAACGGAGAAATCAGTCCACCCAGATTCGAACCGCCACCTGCGCATCCGATGATGATATCCGGCTTGATGCCATACTTATCCAATGCAGCTTTTGCCTCCAGACCGATTACGGACTGATGTAACAATACCTGATTTAATACACTACCTAATACATAACGATAGCCTTCATGCGTGGTTGCCACTTCAACAGCCTCTGAGATCGCACAGCCCAGACTTCCGGTTGTTCCCGGATGCGCCTGTAAAATCTTTCTTCCGACCTCTGTTGTCTCAGATGGTGACGGTGTTACACTGGCTCCGTAGGTTCTCATTACTTCACGACGGAATGGCTTCTGCTCATAGGATACCTTAACCATATATACCTTACAGTCCAGTCCGAAATAAGCACATGCCATAGAAAGTGCCGTTCCCCACTGACCGGCTCCGGTCTCTGTCGTAACACCCTTTAAGCCCTGCTTCTTAGCGTAATATGCCTGTGCGATTGCGGAATTCAGCTTATGGCTTCCGCTGGTATTATTACCCTCAAACTTATAGTAAATCTTAGCCGGTGTTCCCAGTGCTTTCTCCAGATGATATGCCCGCATAGTCGGTGATGGACGATAGGTTCTGTAATATTCCTGGATTTCTTCCGGAATATCAATATATGCTGTTGTATCATCCAATTCCTGCTGAACCAGCTCTTTACAGAAGATCGGCTCTAATTCTTCCGGCTTCAATGGCTGATGGGTTGCCGGGTTTAACAACGGTGCCGGCTTTACCTTCATATCGGCACGTACGTTATACCATTGCTTTGGGATTTCTTCTTCGCTTAAATAAATTTTGTTTGGAATTCTTGTTTCACTCATGATGGATGCTCCTTTCGCTCATGATCAGATTTTACAGGAATCTGATCCTTGGTATCTATTACTTCCGGGAAAGGATTTTTTAGAATCTGTTTTAAAATAAATAAAACCCTTATCCCACTATCTGCTGGGACAAGAGTTAACTCCTGCGGTGCCACCCTGCTTGATATCAATGACGATATCCACTCGCGATATACCTGCATATATCCGATTTGTTAACGGAGTCTCCTCTCCGTCTCACCTACCGCAAATGCTTTATCTGTTTTCCTGCATATCTTCCGGTTCGGTTCGCCCTCGAAAGCCCATTCCATTATGCTGCCATCTGCCGCAATCCCACCACCTGCGACTCTCTGTGAGATACATATCACATGTACTTCCTCTTTCTCAACGGTTTCTCTGCTAATTAGACTAGCACAGATTTCATATATCTGTCAAGCCTGTTTTTTGCCTTCGGGATAAATGTTATCCGTACCATATCACTTGTCATACTCAAAAGCACAGAGTGGCCGGATCAGCTTCCGCGCCTGCCTCTGTGCCTTTTATTTTATCAGTTTCTAACGTTCCTCCCGGAAATACGGTACACCCAGGCTTTCCGGCGGCTGATTCTCCAGCTTGTTTCTCCGGCTGCTCAGGATCAGGACAATAATAGTCAGCACATACGGTGCCATTTTTACCAGCTCCTGCGTCGCACGATTTAATCCCGGAATATAAATATTCAGGATATACAGTCCTCCGAACAGGATGGAACCGACGATTGCTCTTGCCGGACTCCAGAGGGCTAAGATAACCAGTGCGATTGCCAACCATCCACGGTCACCGAATCCGTTATTGGACCAGGTACCACCGAAATATTCCATAACATAATACAGACCACCCAGACCTGCGATCATGGCTCCGACTACCGTAGCCACATACTTATACTTGGAGATAGAGATACCGGCTGCATCTGCCGTTGCCGGACTCTCACCGACTGCCCGGAGATTTAATCCGACCTTGGTCTTCTTCAGAACATATGCCAGTACCAGCGAGATAATGATTGCCGTATAGGTCAGGAATCCATAGGAGAACAATAACGGTCCGATCACCGGAATCTCGGAAAGCCCCGGGATCTGCTTCTGAAAGACAGCAGCGGTTGTCATAACGGAAATCTGTCCGACACCACCTGCAATCTTTGAGATAGAACCACCGAAGAAGTTACCAAACCCGATACCAAAGGTGGTCAGTGCAAGACCAACTACATTCTGATTGGCACGTAACGTAATTGTAAGGAAGCTGTAGATCAGACCACCCAATGCGGATGCCACCAATGCGCAGAGCACTGCAATTAACGCTCCGATCACTCCATTCGGCGTTGTCTGACTGTGTTCATAGAAGAACGCTCCCATCAGTCCTGCGATACCGCCCATATACATAATACCCGGAATACCCAGATTCAGATTTCCGGATTTCTCTGTTACGATTTCTCCACTTGCTCCAAACAGGATCGCAATTCCCTGTGCAATCGCTTTCTGGATAAATGTCATTACAACTGTCATTTATGCTTCCTCCTTTCCATTCTTCCGCACCTTCAGCTGATAACGGATAAAGAACTCACAACCGATCAGGAAGAACAGAATAATACCTGTGATAATATCAGATGCATTCTCATTCAGACCAAACTGTGTCGCGATCTGAATGGAACCCTGCTGCATAAATACCAGAAGCAGTGAGACTGCCAGCATGGCAACCGGATTAAAGTTGGACATCCATGCAATAATAATGGCCGTAAAGCCTCTGCCGCCTGCCGTACTGGTGGAAATCGTATGGCTGGCACCGCTGACAATGACCGAGCCTGCCAGTCCGCAGATAGCACCGGATACCATCATGGTACGGATAATAACCCTCTTTACATTGATACCTGCATATTTTGCTGTACTCTTACTCTCACCGACAACCGAGATCTCATATCCCTGCTTGGAATACTTCATATAAAGATAAACACCCAGCGTCATGACCGTTACGATCACAATATTCAGGAAATAATCGGTCCCAAACATCTTTGGGAACCATCCTGCCTTGCTTCCTGCATTAATGATTCCGACAGTATTGGAACCACTCGGATTCTCCCAGAACACGATCAGGAAGGTGATGAACTGCATCGCAACATAATTTAACATCAGTGTTACCAGGGTCTCATTGGTATTATATTTTGCCTTAAAGATAGCCGGGATCAATCCCCATAACAGACCTGCCAGTGCACTTCCAAGCAGGATCAGAATCACCAGTACCGCATTCGGTACCTTATCACCCAGATAGATCATCAGAGCTGCCGAAGCGGCACCGCCCATCAGAATCTGACCTTCCGCACCGATGTTCCAGAACTTCATCTTAAATGCCGGTGTCAGTCCGACTGCGACCAGAAGCAGAATCGCTGTCTCGCGGATCGTTACCCAGATCCGTCGGCTGCTTCCGACTGCACCGTCAATAATTCCCGCATATACCTGTAACGGATTCTGTCCGGTTACTGCGATGATCACAAAGGAGCAGACCACCAGAGCAAGTACGATTGCAAGCAATCGTATTCCAAGGGCTTTCCCACGTGAAATGTTGTCCCGTTTTTTCATCCGCAGAAACGGTTCTTTTCCTGTATGTTTCATATCATTACTCATAATATTCCGTATCCTTTCTGCTTCCTGACATATACAGTCCCAGCTCATCCTTCGTCACGGTTCTTGCATTCACAATGCCGCTCACTTCTCCGGCATGCAGAATCAGAATCCTGTCACACAGCTCCAGCAGTACATCCAGATCCTCAATGACACAGATGACTGCCACACCTTCCCGCTTCTGCTCATTTAACAGATTATAAATCGCATAGGAAGAATTAATATCCAGTCCACGCACCGGATAGGATACGACCAGCACCTCCGGATGCTCTGCGATTTCTCGTCCGACCAGCACCTTCTGAACATTACCGCCGGAAAGTCTCCGGACCGGTGTATGTACGGATGGAGTCACAACATCCAGCTCTTTTACGATCTGTTCTGCCAGCTCCTTTGGTGCCTTTCGGTCTGCTACCGGGCCCTTTCCATTGTTATAGCTCCGGAGCAGCATATTATCGATCAGATCCATAGAACCTACCAGTCCCATGCCGAGTCGATCCTCCGGCACAAATGCAAAGGATAACTTCACATTCTTCTTCCGTCTGGTCTCCACATTCATATTTGAGATCACGGTTGCGGTTCCGTTGGAATCCTTATAGGTGATCGTGCCGTTCGCTATATTCTGCAGACCGGAAACCGCCTCCAGCAGTTCCTTCTGTCCGCTGCCGGATACACCGGCAATTCCGAGGATCTCACCGCTCTTTGCATGGAAGCTTACATGCTTTACGACCTCCACGCCTTCCCGGTTATATACGGAGATGTCCTTTACCTCCAGACGCTCCTCCTGATTCTCAGGGTCATCCCGTTCAATATTTAACTCTACCTTCTGACCGACCATCATTTCCGTTAAGGACTGTGCGGTCGCATCCTTCGTTGCAACAGTTCCGATATCCTTACCCTTTCTGAGTACCGCTACCCGGTCTGAGATCTCCAGCACCTCATTTAACTTATGGGTAATGATAATAATGGATTTGCCCGCCTTCTTCATGTTCCGCAGGATATCAAACAGCTTCTCTGTCTCCTGTGGGGTCAGTACCGCCGTCGGTTCGTCAAGGATCAGAATCTCTGCACCACGATACAGCACCTTCATGATCTCTACCGTCTGCTTCTGTGAGACAGTCATATCATAGATCTTCTGCTCCGGATTCAGCTCAAATCCGTACTGTGCTGCCAGTGCCTCCACTTCCCGATTCTTCTCGGCAAGATTCATTCTGCCCTGCTCCTTCAGACCCAGAATGATATTCTCCGTCGCCGTAAAAATCGGAATCAGCTTAAAATGCTGATGGATCATTCCGATTCCCAGATTAAAGGAATCCCTTGGAGAACGGATGGTTACCGGCTGCCCATTTACCAGAATCTGTCCCTGATCCGGAAAATAAATACCGGAGAGCATATTCATCAATGTTGTCTTACCACTGCCATTCTCTCCTAAGATTGCTAATATTTCTCCTTTTTTCAATGTTAAGTTCACGTTATCATTCGCAATGACCTCGCCAAAGGTCTTGGTTACGTTCCTTAACTCAATTGCATAACCTTCCACAGACTGTCCTCCTAAACTTACTCCTTGCGTCCCGGTGATCAACCCTGCCTCGCGCAGTTCTCAGCACCGACATCCCTATTATATAAAATACGGAGCCATTTTCATAGCTCCGTATTGAAATTTCAGCTTCTTTGCTGACTTATTATTCTGTAATTGATGTAATACCATCAATAATAATTGCAAAAGAAGGTGCTGATGCCAGCTCTGACTCATGGAAATATCCATCGGATACATAGTCTGCATAATCAGCATACTCGCCGCCCTCTGCAATTGCATCCTCTAAGGACTTACCGCCAACGGTAAATGTGGATGTATCAAATACATGTAAAGAACCGTCAATAATCTGATCCTCTACTTCCTTTACCTTCTCTGCAGTACCCTCTGCAACTACCTTATCATTTAACTCAGTAAGCTTATCTGCGCCCTCTGCAAATCCACGGCACCAGTCTGTTTCAATCTCTTCGCCATCCATTGCGCACTTTACTGCATATGTATAATATACAGACCAGTCAATGGATGCGGATGTCAGAGCAGTGTTCGGTGCTACGGAAATCATGGATACGTTGTAACCAACACAAGGAACACCGGCAGCTTCACATGCGGAAGGAGCACCGGTTGTATCTGCATGCTGGCTGATCAGTACACAGCCATCTGCGATCAGTGCATTGGCAACCTCTGCCTCTGCAGACATATCAGCCCAGCTGTTTGTATATTTTACTTCCATGGTAGCAGACGGACATACACTCCGGATACCCAGGAAGAATGATGTAAATCCTGAAATAACCTCTGCATATGGATAAGCGCCTACGTAACCAACCTTACACTTATCCTCTGTAATAGTACCGTTATCAATCATCTCATTTAACTTCAGACCGGCTACAACACCTGATACATAACGTGATTCATAAATGTTTGTGAAATAGTTATGCATGTTTGGCAGACCGGATGATGCTGCCTGATAACCGGTTGCATGACAGAACTGGATGTCCGGATACTCGGTTGCTGCCTGGATCACATAAGACTCCTGACCAAAACTGTTTGCAAAAATAATATCACAGCCCTGCTCTGCTAAATCAACTGCTGCATCATATGCCGACTCATCTTCCGGAATGTTTGTCTTCTCGATCACCTGACTGTCATCCAGACCAAGATTCTCCATCATCCCGTCAATACCTGCCATATGTGCTGCGGTATATCCCTCATTCTCATCTCCAATGTACATAATACCTACCTTGAAGTCAGAATCCGCTGCACCGTTTCCGTCTGCAGAAGACGAACCGTCTGATGCCTGAGCACCACAACCTGTCATCATACCAACTGCCATAACAGCTGTTAAAATGATACTTAAAGCTTTCTTTTTCATTTTATCCTCCTTCTCAACTAAAAAGAAGTTGGCAACCTTGTCGATTCCCAACTTCTTCGTTGACTCAAATCACAGTTAAGATACTATGGCATCCCACCGGATTTGTCAATATTTTTTCGTTGATTTCTTTCATTTTTCTGTCACTATTTACAACATATGACAGAATTATGCAATACATTTCCCGGATACTACTGACGCACCTTAATATGTGTCTCGCGTAACTGCTGCTCAGTCACCTCACCCGGAGCTCCACACATCAGATCCTGTGCATTACCATTCATAGGGAAGGCAATGACCTCACGGATATTCTCTTCATTTCTTAACAGCATGATCATACGGTCAATTCCGGGTGCCATACCTGCATGCGGTGGTGCACCGAACTGGAATGCGTTATACAGGGCACCGAATTTCTGTTTTAAGTCTTCCTCTGTATAGCCTGCGATTTCAAATGCCTTTACCATAACCTGCATGTCATGATTCCGGACTGCACCGGATGACAGCTCAATACCGTTACATACAATATCGTACTGATATGCCAGAATCTCTTCCGGATTCTTGGTATTCAGTGCTTCCAGTCCGCCCTGTGGCATAGAGAACGGATTATGGGTAAAGATCATCTTCTTCTCTTCCTTATCATACTCGTACATCGGGAAGTCATTAACATAGCAGAAACGATATGCATTCTTCTCAATCAGATCCAGGCGTGCACCCAGCTCGTTACGGATCTGTCCGGCATAATTTGCCGCACGTTCCTCATTATCTGCGATAAAGAAGATTGTATCACCTGCCTGCAGACCTGCCAACTCTGCAATCTCGGTCTTCATATCATCCGGGATAAACTTATCGATTGGTCCCTTGTAGCTCATGTCTTCCAGAATCTCCAGATAACCAAGTCCACCCATACCGATTCCGGTTGCAAACTTCAACAGCTTCTCATGCTGTCCCTTAGACAACTTTGCATGCACATTGATCGCACGCACGGTCTTACCATGGAATGGCTTAAAGGTACATCTCTGGAAGAAATCGGTTACATCAATGATACGCAGCGGATTCCGAAGATCCGGCTTATCAGAACCGAACTCCAGCATTGCCTGCTTATAGCTGATGATCGGATACGGTGCCTCTGTAACGGTATATCCTTCCGGAGCAAACTTCTTAAAGGTCTCAGATAATACTTCCTCACCTACCCGGAATACATCCTCCTGAGTAGCAAAGCTCATCTCAAAGTCTAACTGATAGAACTCTCCCGGTGAACGGTCCGCTCTGGCATCCTCATCCCGGAAGCAAGGGGCAATCTGGAAATATTTATCAAATCCGGATACCATCAGCAGCTGCTTATACTGCTGAGGTGCCTGTGGTAATGCATAAAACTTACCCTTGAACTTTCTGGATGGCACGATATAATCTCTGGCGCCCTCCGGAGACGATGCACACAGAATCGGAGTCTGGATCTCCAGGAATCCCATCTCTGTCATCTTTTCCCGTAAGAAGCTGATGACCTTGGAACGGAAAATGATGTTGTCCTTTACCTTTTTATTTCTTAAATCCAGATACCGGTACTTCAGACGGACATCCTCACGGATCTCCTTTGATGTCATGATTTCAAACGGAATCTGCTTATATACCTTACCAAGTACGGTCACGGTATGTGCCTCTAACTCAATGGTTCCGGTCTCGATATTCGGATTATAGGTCTCCTCATCCCGGTGCTCCATAACACCTTCAATGGATACGCAGTCTTCCTTTACGATTCCCTCCAGCAAAGTAGTGTCACGCATAACGACCTGCAATACACCATACATATCACGCAGATCGATGAAAGATACACCACCATGGTCACGGATATTCTCTACCCAGCCTGCTACTTTTACGGTTGATCCCACATCGGATTCTGTAATCTCATTAATGGTTCTGTCACGATAAATGTTTACAATACTCATGTTACTCTCCTTTTCTCTTTTTATTTATGCTCCGGCTAAGAGCATTTAAACGCAAAAGTTCGCCCTGAACTTTTGGTTCAGGACGAACAGAAATCTCTATCTACTGTCCGCGGTACCACCTGATTTACTGCCTGCGCAGTCCCTCATGGCTTCTAAAGCATGCCTTGCATGCTTTCTCACCGACTGTTTGTCGCACAGCTGCGGCTTCCCTACTATCCCGCCTGTCGGAATCTGCCGGTGCAGACTCTGACCGATCCGGCCATCTATTCTGTTCTGTCAGAATCTCCGGTCTCAGAGTTCAGGTTGCGGCTGGTAAAGTGTTATTCACACCGATTCATTCTGTGGAGCTTCCACCGTCCTCCACTCTCTGCAAGCGATAATCGGGCTACTTCTCTTCGTCATTGCCTATATTTCATTATTATATATCAGGCCTTTTCTTTATGTCAAGTATCGGTTTTTCCACTACATTGTGGACAGTCAGCACCCGATCCTTCACATGAAACCAGATATCCTGTTCGCCAAACAGCATCCGGTATTCCTTATCCACAGCTTCCTGTGTTCCCGGCCGCGGATCCTGCTTTAACAGTTCAATGACCGTCCGATGCTGTTCTTCCGGGATCCTCGCCAGCAGCTCCTCCGGAAACTCTACCTCCAGTCCGTAATCAAAGACATCCCCGGCAAATCCATCCACCGCATCCAGATGACTGTCTGTAAACGCCAGATATGGCTTGATATCATAGATTGGAGTGCCGTTTAATAAATCTGCGCCGGATACATATAAGACCGGACCAAGCTTTTCATCCATCTCGATCCGTTCCAGCTTTACCGAGGACAGACCGATCGGATTCGGACGAAACGGTGACCGGCTGGCAAAAACGCCCACCTTCTTCTTTCCACCCAGACGGGGCGGTGCCACGGTTGCCGACCAGTTCTCCCGTCCGGCCTTTGAAAACTGCCATAAAAGCCAAATATGAGAGAAGCCCTCCAGTCCGCGCACTGCTTCCGGCTGTCGAAACTCCGGTTCAAAAATGATTCTTCCGGTTAACGTTTCCACCAGACCGCTCTGTCTCGGAATCCCGAACTTCGCCGGGAATTCCGTTTCGATATGCGCAATAACCTTCCATGTTGCTTCTCTCATACTCATTTCTTATAAACCAAACGATTTTACGATCGCCTTAAACTCCGGACATCCGGCAAATGCCTTCAGAACGCTCTTCCGGCTTTCACCCTTATTCAACCGGTCGATCCAGTAATTCAGACCGCCCTGATCAGCCTCACGTCCCATGAATGTACGATATAAAACCTTAACATACTCCTTATTATTTAACTTCTTGTTTGTAAACTCCGGTGCAAAGAAGAACATCTCCGCCACCTGAACGGCTGTCTTTCTTCCTGCCTTGATCTCACCGACCCAATATTTCAGGCCTGCCGGCTCCGGATCTCTGCCCAATGCCTTTGTATAGATTCTTGCCACATAGCTCTCTACAGAGTCTGCATAGACATTGATCTTGCAGGTTATCTTCTTACCGCTTCCATCCTTTGCCTTGGCTGTGATCGTGACCGTACCGGTTCCGACTGCCTTTACCAGACCATTGGAAGTAACAGTTGCTATCTTTTTATTGCTGCTGGTCCAGGTCACTGCCTTGTTCGTTGCATTGCTTGGTGTTACGGTAACCTTTAGCTGTACGGTTTTACCCTTTAACAGGTCTACCGATGTCTTATTCATACTCAGCTTCGTTACCTTGACCGCCGGATTGGTTACTGTGATCTTACAGGTAGCACTCTTACTCTTGTCAGCTTTTGCGGTACAGGTAATCGTCGCTGTTCCTGCTGCCACTGCTGTAACCTTTCCGTTGCCGTCAACGGTTGCGATCTTTGTATTGGATGATTTCCATGTAACATTTTTATTCGTAGCGTTTGTCGGTGTTACCGTTGCCGTTAAGGTTAAGGTCTTACCCTTTACCACACTTGCGGTTGTCTTATTCAAAGTAACCTTCGTTACCTTAATGACCGGATTGGTTACCGTAATCTTACAGGTAGCCTTCACTCCGCTGTCATCGGCTGCCGTTGCCGTGATGGTCGCTGTCCCGGCTGCCACTGCTGTAACAACGCCATCGGTGCTGACTGTTGCTACATTTTTATTACTGGTTGTCCATTTTATCGTTTTATCGGTTGCTGTATCCGGTGTTACCGTTGCTGTCAATGCTACGGTCTTGCCCTTTACCACACTTGCGGTTGTCTTATTTAATGTGATACCGGTTACCTTGACGGTCGGCACCGTTACCTGTACCGTACAGCTTGCAGAGATGCCGCTGTCATCTTTCGCAGTTGCGGTAATGACGGTCGTTCCTGCTTTTATAGCTGTAACCTTTCCGGTTGGGTCAACGGTTGCTACTCCTTCTACACTACTGCTCCAGGTCAAACTCTGATTCGTTGCATCTGTCGGAAGCACCGTTGCTGTTAACTGCAGTTCTTTCCCCTCAATTAATTTGGCCCTTGTCTGACTCAATTGGATCTGCGTTACCTTTATAACCGGAGCGGTACGCTCTGTTACCGTCACCTTACAGGTTGCCTGTGCGCCACCGTCGGCAGCCGTTACGGTAATTGTTGCTTCTCCCGGATTTTTTGCAGTTACATTTCCACTCTCATCAACGGTTGCTACCCATGTATTCTTGCTTTCCCATTTCAGTGCCTTATTTGTCGCATTTGCCGGTGTGATGTTGGTCACACTCAGCTGCTTCACATCCTCGGTCTGCATGGCTAATGTCGATGCACTTAATGTAATACCGGATACCTTAATATCTGTTACATTCACCTGACAGGTAGCCGTTTTGCCGCTGCCATCCTGTGCTGTTACAGTAATGACTGCAGATCCTTCTTTCTTCGCTGTGATCATTCCTGTCTGATCTACCTCTGCGACTGTCGGTTCATTACTACTCCAGGTCACCTTACTGTTCGTCGCATCGGTCGGCAGTACCTTTGCAGTCAGCTGTTCTGTCGCTCCGGTTTTTATATTTAATGTTGTTTTGTTTAATGTAATGCCTGTTACCTTGATATCTGTTACGTTTACCCAGCAGGTCGCCGTTACACCGCTGCCATCCTTTGCTGTTACAGTGATTGTAGCATTTCCCACACTCTTGGCTATAATGTTTCCGCTCTGATCGACACTCGCCACCGTCGGTGCACTGCTACTCCAGGTTACTTCCCTGTTATCTGCATTAGTCGGTGTTACCGTTGCTGTTATCTTTTTTGTGTAGCCAACCTTCGTCAGCAGAGTGCTTGCACTCAATGAAATCTTTGTGACCTTAATGACCTTTTTGGTAACCGTTACCGTAAAGGTCGCTGATTTATTACTGCCGTCATTCGCCTTTGCAGTGATCACGGCTGTACCGACCGCCACACCGGTTACCAGTCCTGTGGTACTTACCTGTGCGATTCCGGTACTGTTGCTGCTCCATGTGACACTTGTATCACTTGCATTGGATGGTGACACCTTTGCGGTCAATTGCAGGGTATCTCCTGCATTTACAGTATTGCTGCCGCTTGCTGATGTAATTGTAATGCCTGTCACCGGCTGCTTTACCGTCACATTCACGCTCTTTTCCAATAACGGAGTTGTCGCTGATGCCGATGCATAGACCGACATCTTAACCGTGGCACTTCCCTTCGCTTTCAGCGATACGGTACCATTGGAGTCAATACTTGCTACATTCGTATTCGTGGATGTGAACTTCACGGTGTTGCCGGATATTTCCTTTATCTTAGCCGGAGTCGCATTTGCAGAGGTCACTCCAAACGAATTCACTGCAGATTTAAACACCGTCTGTGTCGTACCGGCATTTCCGGTAATGGAATCTACCGAATTGATCGTCTTAATATTTGATGGTACGGAAATCGTATAGCTGACTGCGTTCTCTGATTTACCCTTCGGGGCGATCGTTACTGTCGTTGTTCCGTACTTTAAACTCTTGATTGCAATCGTTTTCGCTGATGTATTCGGAGTCACTGTAGCAACTGCCGAATTTGCAACCGTGACCTCCAGATCATTGCTGGATACTGAGGTCTCTGTACCGGAGGAGTTCACAAATACATAAGGATATGTCTGTGTTGTCTGACCCTTGGATGCATCGAATGTGATCGTATTCGCGATTGTCTTTCCGGTGCCAGAATCACGCAATTCTACGCGAGTACCGGAATCGGTGACGGTAACGGTGAACGTGCCCTTAACCTTTCCCTGCATCGCATAGGAATACGCAGTGATCGTTGCTGTACCGGCTGCCAATGCCGTAACCGTACAGCTACCATCCTTATTATCTTTCAGACTTACAACATTCGGATTTTTACTATCATTCTCATAATATATAACATCCTTATATTCTATACTTGAATTTAAATACTTCAGAGTCGATGGCTTCACGGTCTGGCAGCCTACCGTTGCACTGTTCAACACCAGACTGATACTGTTTGGATTAAATCTAATACTGTTAATTGGCGTTACCACATGGACTGTGATCGTTCTGGACTGTGAGCCTGCAGTAACCGTAACCGGGAATTCTCCATAGCTTCCCGATCTCGGAACTGTAACCTTGATGCTCTTCTTATCTGATGCTACTGTAACGGTTGCCAGAGAGGTATCATAGCTCCAGTTGATATCATCCGTAATCGTCTCTCCTGCCTGTGACTTGAATACAGCCGCTATCGTAATACTGTTCGCCTGTGTCGATGCCACCGGAGCATAGTAATCACTCTCTACCTCAATATCCGTACATGGCAATCCCTGTACAGACACCTTATATGTGATCGATGGTGCAATCGTCATACTCTGATTCGGAGTTCCGCCCGTATAAGTATAAAACGTCATATTCAGCTTCACGGTTACATCTACATTACTTGCAATCTTCGCTCCGTACAGATTCACACCCGGGATTTTTTTAGAAGATGATGCAGAGGACGGAATCTCTGTATTGGATGAACGACTGACCGAGCTGCTGTCGGAAATGCTGACATCTGCGATGGAGCAGCTGCCGGTAACCGGAGTATCCATCGTAAAGGATTCTCCCGTATGGATCGGCAATGCAGCCTCCTGTCCTACCGGAATGGTAAACACACCGTTATTCTCCGGCCGTATCTCCAGATTCAGATTCGATACCAGATTGCCGGTCTTCCCGGACTCGGATGTACAGAATGCCTTCCAGTGGATCACGCATCTGTCCGGTACACTTAAGGTGGTCAGGCTCTTGCAGTTTGCAAATGCACATTCTCCGATCGTCTGCATGCTGTCCGGTAAATATACACTCTGTAAGGAGGTACACTGATCAAACGCATAGATGCCGACCATTGTTAACGAAATCTTATCCGTAATCTCTATCTTCTGCAGGCTTCCGCATTTCTCAAAGCAGCGCTCACTGATGCTTGTCAGTCCCGTACATTTGGAAAAATCAACGCTGCGGACACCGGATCCCGCAAATGCATAGATACCGATCTTCGTGACAGCAGCCGGAATCGTAACGGTGCTTAAGGATGTACAGTTCTGAAATGCCCGCAATCCGATCTCACTGATAGAATCCGGAAGCGTAACACTTGTCAGCTTTGTCATATTGGCAAATGTATAATTCGGAATCGCTGTTACCTGTGTTGCTTTCCCAAATGAAAATGAGGTTGCGTTATAAAAGCCGCCGATTCCTTCTATATTCTTTATCTCCTGTACATTGGAGAAGCTGTCCAGATTTACTGCACCACTGTAGTCCTGCATATCCTGATAGGTAGCACTGCTGCCTTTACCAAGAATTGTCTGCACGTCTGCTAATAAGGCCGCATCCGTAATAAAGCTGGAAACCAGATCTGTAGCCGCCGGTTCCGGGCTGATATCCCCGTCTGCCGGCAGTTCTTCCGTATCTGCCTCCAATGCTTCTCCCGTACGCTCCGTATCTTCCGTACCGTCCACACTCTCCATGTACTCTGTATCTTCCGTACTGTCAATCACTGTCTCTTCTGCCGCTACCTGTGCCAGTCCGATCCCGGATGCCAGAAATGTGCCACCGCTCGATAGCAGCATAACCGCCGTCAGACCAACACTTGCTGTCCGTTTCAGTCCCTGCAAGAATTGTTTTCTCATGTCTTAACCCCTTTGCCCTTCATACATTAATAGTTACCAAACACTACTTTCATGATACACCGTTTCTCCTGCGGAAACAAGCATCATCTATGCAAAATACCACTCTCGTCTACCGCTTTTACAACCTTCTCCAGTTCCTCCGGCGGCATGACCAGTGCAAACCGGACGTAGCCCTCGCCCCGGCTTCCGAATGCGTCACCCGGTGTACATAAAACACCCGCTTTTTCGACCATTGTCATACAGAAATCACGGGAACTCTGATAGCCTTCCGGCACCGGTGCCCAGACAAACATGGTACCCTCGCTGTCCGGCACCTGCCAGCCGATCTTCCGGAACCCGCCGCATAAAGCATCCCTTCTCTTCTGATACTCCTTGCATTGCTCCTTTACGAAATCGGTCGGCCCGGTCAGGGCTGCGATCGCTCCGTACTGGATCGGCAGGAATGTTCCGAAATCATACTGGCTCCGCAGCAGCTTTAACGCATCTACCGCATCCTTTCTGCCTAACAGGAACGAAACTCTGGCTCCCGTAATATTAAAGGACTTGGACAGCGAGAAGAACTCTGCTCCGATGTCCATGGCTCCCGGAATCGACAGGAAGGACTCTCCCTTCTTGCCATCATAAATAATGTCCGAATATGCATTATCATGCAGAACGAAAATATCATACTTCTTCGCAAATGCAACCAGCTCCTCATAGAAGGATCTCGGCGCCGTCCGGCAGACCGGATTGTATGGATAGGATACCACCATGACCTTCGCCTTCCGTGCCACCGCTTCCGGAATCTCTGACAGTACCGGCAGGAAATCGTTCTCCCGCTTCAGATCATAAAACTCCATATT
>CABQJA010000029.1 GCA_902464345.1 uncultured Clostridium sp. | reverse complement strand
ATATTGGAGAAGGAAAGAATAATCTCCTCCTGCGAATTCTTCAACTGCTGCGAATATACAAAAATATCCGACATCATCTCATTATTTCGGTCTACGATAAAATATGCAACAAACGACATAAATACCAGAACCAGTTCCTTCGGAAGGAAATTATAAAAGATTGCACTCTCAATACTCTGTGCCAGCGGATCATTCGGAATCAGTCCAAAATACAGATTAAAAAATGCAGATCCTAAAATACATGCTGTATTTACCAGTGTGGTAAACAGAACCAACACGCGGTTATAATAAAGAGATGCAATCAATAACGGAAACAGTACAATGGCTGATGCATAATAGGAAAGGAACGAACAAAGTACCGCGCTTACCAATGATGTACACACAACAACCAGGTACATAATAAAATTCTTTTCGATTTTCAGACAATTAATGAATAATGTTGGTATCAACAAAAGAAAGCCACAACTTGCAAGGCAAAAAGTAATGGCTGCTTTATCAAAATTAATCAGATTACTGAAGACAAGACACCATATGATCAACAGCAAATATAAGGTATACCGTAAGGTTCT
Source organism: uncultured Clostridium sp. (assembly GCA_902464345.1). Classification (GTDB taxonomy): domain Bacteria; phylum Bacillota; class Clostridia; order Lachnospirales; family Lachnospiraceae; genus CAG-632. Next base: position 17,207 of record CABQJA010000029.1, on the reverse strand, counting down.
CGCCACAATATTATTAATCTTTACGTTGTTAAATTTTAAAAATAAATCTAAATCCATACGCCCACCCAAACTAATTATGATATAACTATAATGCTTAGTGATACCAATGTCAACCTTATAATCTCAACCTTATAAAGATGATTTATCTACCGGAACACCATCTCTCCAGATACGTTCCAGATCATAGAATAACCGGTCCTCTTTGGAAAAAATATGGACGATTACATCGGAATAATCCATCAGGATCCAGTTCGCACTGTTATACCCTTCCGTCTGATGAAGCGCATATCCTGCCTTATGACAATCCTCTCCCACATTATCTGCCAGTGCCTGAACCTGATTGCGGTTGGTACCGTTGGCAATAATGAAATAATCAGCAATCGTTGATATCTGGGAAATATCAATAATCCGGATATCTTCTGCTTTCTTTTCTTCCAGTGAATGAACGATCAGTTTTGCTAATTCCTTTGCACTCATATTATTATCTCCTGTTATTTCCTTCTACATAGAATCGATAGGTTTCCTTTGAAATCGGATCGATTTCACGATTTTCTTGATCCAGATAATCTAACACACTGGTCAGGATGTGTACCAGACAAATGTCTAAATCTGTAAATGCCTCTCTCCGGATCTGCGGAAGCTCCGGCAGCATTTTTCGATTCGGTTCAATATAGTCTGCAATATAGATAATCTTGTCCAGATCCGACATATTCGGACATCCGGTTGTATGCCAGGTAATCGCAGACAGGATTTCCCGGTCTTTAATCTTATACTTATCCTTGGCGATGGCAGCTCCAAGCTTCGCATGAAGCAATTCCGGATTCTGACGCTCATAATCCGAAATGGATAATCGATATTTTTCACATTTCGCCAGCTTCTCTTCTGTCGGATAATTCTTAGCACAGTCGTGCAGTAATCCGGCAATGGCAGCCTGTTCTACATTGACTCCATGACACATTGCCATGGCTGCTGCTGTATATTCTACCCCCAGACTATGTTCAAATCGTTTGGCGGTCAGTCGTTCTTTCAGCTTCTCACGTATTTCTATTCGATCCATCCTCTCGACTCCTTCCTCATAATGTAAGGGATTTATATTGTACTATATAGCTGATGTTCATCAATATAGGCTCTCACCTCAGCCGGAATCCATTCTGCGGTTGACTGATGCTCCCTGATTGCATTCCGGATTTCAGTTGAAGAAATATCCATCATCGGCACATCCAGGAATGAAATCCGACCTTCCGGAATCTCCTGCAACAATGCTTCCCTCGCTGTATATAACACCTGCGGATCCGCACCGGGTCTGGGTGCACAGAGAAACGCACACTCCCGCAGCAGAGCTGAATACTCCCGCCATTCCCTGAAATGGACCAGAGAATCCCCACCGATAATAAAATAAAGCTGAGCATCCGGATGTAACCGGTGCAATTCCCGAATCGTATCAATCGAATAGGTCGGACCGCTCCGTTTAAGCTCAATATCCGAAAAACTCATATACGGATAATCCTTAATTGCCAGCCGGATCATTTCACTGCGCAGATCCGGAGCCAATAACTCGCTGGACTCCTTATAAACCGGAAGCCGGTTCGGAATCACCAGAATCCGGTCCAGATGAAATTGTCGATAGGCACACCGTGCCAGCGCTAAATGTCCGTTATGAATCGGATTAAAGGTACCACCCATAATACCGATTTTCTCAACTGCATCCATAGACAACTCCTGCTTATTTCTTACTTGGGTAACATAATCTTTTTATGGTCGCGCGATTCCTTATATAATACAATCTTTTTACCAATCACCTGAACCACCTGCGCTCCGGAACGCTCTGCAATCAAAACAGCTAATTCCTTCGGATCATCTGCACAGTTTTTCAGGACACTGATTTTGATCAATTCCCGCTTTTCTAACGCTTCTCTGATTCCTTCTATAAATTCCGGAGTGACGGAAGCTTTTCCGACCTGGTAGATCGGATCTAAATTCATTGCCAGTCCTTTCAGATAGGCACGTTGTTTACTTGTCATACCCCTGCTCCTTATCTGTTACTCATCTCGGTATCTGTTATTTATAGTAATCAAATGATAATCCATATAACCGTACCGTATCTCCATCCTGAATGCCCAATGCTTCCAGCTGGTCTAAAATACCGTTTTTCTTCAGGAATTCCTGGAAGAACCGGAAGCCCTTTTCTGACTCCAGATTCGTGTATCCAAGCATACGCTCGATTCTCGGCCCCTCTACCACATATTCCTGTTCTTTTTCGTCATAATATACCTCAAACGGCAAGGTTACATCATCCGCAAATACAGACGGATCAAATTCCGGCTCAAACTCGATATTCTCCTGCGGAAGCTCTTTTAAGACTCCCTGTACATACCAGAGTAGCTCTTTCACACCGCTTCCTGAAACAGCTGAAATCGGAAATACCGGTATCTGGTATGGTTCTACCTCATCCCGGATCATCTCCAGAACTGTCTCCTGCTCCATCGGAGACATCACGTCTATTTTATTTGCAGCAATGATCTGCGGCTTGGATTCCTTTGTAATCCCGTACTTTTCAAGTTCATTCCAGATTGCATGAATATCATTTACCGGATCCCTGCCCTCTGTAGAGGCTGCATCGATCAGATGAATCAGCACCTTTGTACGTTCAATATGGCGTAAAAATTCCAGACCAAGACCGGTTCCTTCTGCAGCACCTTCTATGATTCCCGGAATATCAGCAATTACAAAGCCCTGCCCGTCTCCCAGATCAACAACTCCGAGGTTCGGCTGAAGGGTCGTAAAATGATAATTGGCGATCTTCGGCCGGGCATTGGTTACACTGGAAAGGAAGGTAGACTTTCCGACATTCGGAAATCCAACCAGTCCTACATCTGCAATAACCTTCAGCTCCAGAGTCAGCCACAGTTCCTTGGCATCCTGTCCCGGCTGTGCATATTTCGGTGCCTGCATGGTAGAGGTTGCATAGTGCATATTTCCCTTACCACCACGGCCACCTTTCAATAATATAACCGGTTCTTTCCGGTTTGCCATATCCAGGATTACTTTTCCTGACTCTGCCTCCCGGATGATCGTGCCAGGCGGAACCTTCAGTACAATATCCTTACCGTCTGCTCCATGGCATCGTCTCTTACCGCCTTCTTCACCATCTCCGGCCTTATATTTCCGGTTATGTCTGAAGTCACCAAGGGTATTCAGTCCTTCGTCCACCACAAAGATAACATCTCCGCCGCGACCGCCGTCTCCGCCATCCGGCCCGCCGTCCGGTACATATAATTCTCTTCGAAAACTTACATGACCGTCACCGCCTTTACCGGAACGGACATAGATTCTTGCCTGATCTGCAAACATATTCTCACCTGACTTTCTGATACCTTCCTCTAAAAAAAGGGACACTAACAAGTAGTGTCCCCATAGAAATTCTTATTCGTTAACAACCGGGTAAATAGAAACCTGCTTCTTGTCTCTGCCTTTTCTTTCGAAACGAACAACACCATCTACTAAAGCAAATAATGTATCGTCTCCGCCCTTACCCACATTAACACCTGGATGAATCTTAGTTCCACGCTGTCTGTATAAGATGTTGCCAGCCTTTACAAACTGTCCGTCAGCTCTCTTAGCACCAAGTCTCTTAGACTCAGAGTCACGACCGTTCTTTGTAGAACCAACACCCTTTTTATGAGCAAAAAATTGAAGGTTCATTTCCATCATAACTGTTACACCTCCTTAGTGTTAACTTTTAAATACTTTTTACCGTATTGCTGTTCAATACCCTTTAATCCAACCACCATACTTCGAAGAATCAGATCCGCTTCCGCGGATACCGGTGCATCCAGACGATAATCCATCATCCCCTGTTCTGCATTCTCCTCCAGCCCGTAACGACTGTCTGTCAGCTCATCAATCGAATTGATCGCTGTGATCGTCAACGCAGACACCGCACTGCATATAATATCCATTCCGCTTTCCGCATAACCGGCATGTCCGGATGTCTGAAAGCCACAGATACGATTTGTCTTTGATTCATGATAAATGGTTATATAAATCATCGGGGTACCCTAATTAAGCATTGATTGCTTTGATCTCAACCTTTGTATATGGCTGTCTGTGTCCCTGCTTCTTGTGATAGCCGGTCTTTCTCTTGTACTTATACACGATAACCTTCTTGCTCTTGCCTTCGCCTACAACTTCTGCTGTAACCTTAGCATTTGCTACCTTATCACCGCAAAGAACATCTGTGTCGTTATTTACGACTACAACATCATCAAATGTAACAGTTTCACCTGTTGCAGCATTTAACTTCTCTACATAAATGATATCGCCTTCAGCTGCCTTGTACTGCTTACCACCTGTTGCAATAATTGCGTACATATTGGTATCCTCCTTTTATCATTACTCGCCAGTTTCGGTGATGTCTGATGACATACTTCGACCCCACTGTGCGGCATACTCATATATTATAACGAGCGTTCAAATAATTGTCAAGAATAAACCGTTTCTTTTTCTAATTTTTTTGGCTGATCTGTTCTGCCAATGATTTCCGTACCTTCTTCCGGGTAAGCTCTACCAGATTCAGCCTCGTCATATCAATATAATTTGTCGGAATCCGGTCCTGCCGTAATCGGCTACACAGATGTTCGATCAGTTCTTCGCGGTTCTCCAGCTTCTCCATGTCAATAAAATCAATCATAATAATGCCGGACAAATTACGTAATCGCAGCTGCCGCACGATCTCGTCTGCGGCTTCCATATTGACCTTTTTCAGATGCTGCTGCTTTCGATTGCGGTTGATTGCCTTTCCCGTATTGACATCGATCACAACCATGGCCTCTGTCTGTTCGATCACAAGGTATGCACCGGAGCTTAACCATACCCGCTTTCCGGTTATTTCCTTCCAGTCACGATCCAGACGATATATCGCATATAGTGGCTGGAATTCTGTCTCATATAACTGCAGCTGCACATCCGGATGCTGCAATCCATATTCCTCCAGACTCTCATAAATATCCGGTAAATCGGTAATAATCCTCGTAAAGGTCTGACCGGTATAATCATCCAGCAGCTGTATCAATGGCGAACGCTCCTGATACAGACAGGAAAACGCCTTATGACAGGCTGCATGCTCTACAATCTCCATCAGCTGCACTAAAAGCCGTTCAAACTCCAGTTCAACCTCTTCCTGATTCCGCTCATAGGCATTGGTCCGGATGATCACACCATAGCCCTCCGGCAGGCGTTCAAACAGAGCTGCTTTTAACTGCTTTATCTTCTCATCGTTCGGAAGCTTCTTGGAAACACCCACCATACGTGCTCCCAGTGTAACAACGACCAGATTCCCGGTCAGATGAAGATCTGAACTGACCAGTGGTGCTTTGGTCTTAATGGCCTCCTTGGTCACCTGTACGAGCAGCTCATCCCCAATCATCACATCCTCTGTCCGCTTCTGATTCAGGAATATATGCTTATTATCTGTCAGAGAATAAAAGCATACCACTCCCGGCTGCACCTCAACAAATGCGGCATCCAGATTCTTCACAATATTCTGTACCCGGCCCACATAGATATTACCGAGAATGGATGCCGGTGGCAGAACATTTAATTCTGTCAGCCGCCCATCCTCATAATAACACGCACATTTATGCGTTTCATATTCTGTTATCATAAGCTCATGATTCATAAAAATGCACCCCTGCCTCTAATAAGGAAACCAGCTTCCCGGCTTCATTCTGCATATATGTTTCCAGACGGTGAACCTGAAATGCCAGCTTCTGATAATCACGGTTTAAATAATGACAAAATCCCTCCATTACCAGCTCCGGCTTGATATTATCGACACTTCCGGTAGATAGCAGCATATAAATTCCGTTCTCTCCGGCTTCCAGCTTATAAATAAACGGTTTGATATCCATCTGAATTTCTCTTGTTTTGGACACCTTAACTACTTCGATTCGTTCCTGTGAATAAAAGGCATCCAAAGCCTCTGTAAAATCACGAATATCGCCATAGCCTTCCCTGCATGTGATCAGATAATCAGAAGCTGCCACGACAGCCATCGCCGTCTTTGCCCCCTCTTTTAACTGAACAATATCCTTCACTTCCATTCCCGGTGCCATAGTCGCATTCAGCCGTGCGACCATATCCTCACTGGATGTCAGGGAATTCATTTCAGCATCAAAATACTCTCCCTCGCTGGTCACACCCAGTCCTAACGGTGCTGCAAATGTAATCAGCTGATGCGGGCTGTATCCCTGGGAATATGCCACATCCAGTCCGGCCCGTCGAATTGCCTTCTGGAAATAGCGCATAACGTCCAGATGCCCGATATAACGGAGGACTCCTGTTTTTGCATATTTAATTCTTATTTTCAAAACAGACACCTCCTCCAAAGCGGGCCGCTCCGCAGCCGGAACATTTCTGCTTGCAGTTCGGTGTAACCTCTGCTCTTTTTGCCCGTTCCCATTCACGGATAAAGAATTGCTTGGTCACTCCGATATCAATAAAATCCCATGGAAGAATCTCATCGACCGAACGCTCCCTGTGGGTATAGAAATCAATATCGATCTTATGATCCACAAATGCCTGATTCCAGGTCTCCTGATGAAACATTTCATGCCATGCATCAAACATACAGCCGTTCTGATATGCCTGCAGGATCGCAGGTGCCAGCTTCCGGTCACCTCTGGCAAAAATTCCTTCCATGATCGTCAGATCCGCATCATGATACCGATAACTTAGGCTCTTCCGGTTCTTCTGCTGGAAGAAATGATCCTTTACAAAATGCGCTTTTGTCAGGAATTCTTCCTCCGTATTCATGGATGCCCATTGAAATGGTGTAAACGGCTTTGGCACAAAGAAGGAGGAACTGGCAGTGATGGACACCTTGCCGATCCGCTCTTCCTTTGGGATCGTATAATAATCGACTGCCAGCTGTTCACACAGCTCCGGAATGGCCTTTAAGTCCTCTTCTGTCTCTGTCGGCAAACCTACCATAAAATAGAACTTCACCTTATTCCATCCGCCCTGAAATGCCTTCATGGCACCTTCCCGGATCATATCCTCCGTCAGACCCTTATTGATTACATTCCGTAATCTCTGACTTCCGGCCTCCGCCGCAAACGTAAGACTGCTTTTTTTAATATCCTGTACCCGTTTCATAACATCCAGAGAAAATGAATCGATTCGTAAGGACGGAAGTGCAATATTGACCTTTAATTTTCCCATTTCCTCAATCAGAAACTCCGTCAGCTCCGGCAGTCCCTCATAATCACTGGAGCTTAAGGAACTCAGGGTGATCTCCTCATGGCCTGTATTCCGGACCATTTCCAGCGCATACTGTTTCATCAGCTCTACATTCTTTTCTCTGGTCGGACGGTAAATTGCTCCCGCCTGACAGAACCGGCAGCCACGAATGCAGCCCCGCTGGATTTCCAGTGTAACACGATCCTGTGTGGCCTTGATATATGGAACGATCGGCTTCATCGGATACGGTACGGAATCAAAATCCATTACTACCTGCTTGCGGATCTTCCGTTTGGCGTGCGGATTATTTGGTTCAAAGCTTTGAATCGTTCCATCCTCATGATATGTTACATCATAAAACTGCGGAACATAGATACCTTCTATTTCTGCAGCCATTTCCAGAAACTGATACCGTGTACCGCCCTTCTTCCGATTCTTTTTATAAGCATCCAACAGCTGTCCGTATACGGTTTCGCCCTCCCCGATATAAAACAGGTCAAAGAAATCAGCAATCGGCTCCGGATTATAACTGCATGGCCCGCCGCCGATCACAATCGGATCGGTTTCTCCACGCTCCGTTGCAATCAGGGGAATCTGACTCAGGTCCAGAATCTGCAGGATATTGGTATAACACATTTCATACTGAAGTGTAATACCAAGGAAATCAAACTCCCGCACCGGATCCTGAGACTCCAGTGCAAACAGCGGAATCCCTTTCTGTCGCATAATCGCATCCAGATCCGGCCACGGAGAATAAACGCGTTCACACCAGACATCCTCCATACGATTAAACATATCATACAGTATCTGGATTCCAAGATGTGACATTCCGATCTCATAGGCATCCGGAAAGCACATGCAGAACCGGACTGCCACAGATGATTTATCCTTTATTACACTATTTACTTCATTTCCTATATAACGTGCCGGCTTCTCGACCGCCATCAGTATCTCATCGGATAATGCTAATCTTTCCATTCGTAGTAATCCTTTATTTCATCTATTTATATGCGAAAGACGGAAGGATTCTTAAGAACCCTTCCGAATCAATCACCTTTTATTATAATCCCGGTTGTCAGAATTACTCGATTACAACCTTATAAATGTTCTTCTTACCCTTACGGATAATGATAGAACCATCTGTAATATCAGATTCTTCTAACTTTCTTGCAGGATCTGTAATCTTCTCATCGTTGATCTTAACACCGCCCTGCTCCATGTTACGACGTGCATCGCCACGTCCGCTGCAAAGCTTGGTATCCACAAGAACCGAAATAAGGTCGATGCCTTCCTCAAACTGTGCCTTGGTATAGGTAATTGATGGCATATGCTCACTGACACCGCCGCTGGCAAATACTGTCCGTGCTGCTTCCTGTGCCTTCTTAGCCTCTTCCTCACCATGAACGATCTTGGTAATCTCATATGCAAGGACTTCTTTTGCCTTATTGATCTCCGCACCCTCCAGTGCACCCAGACGGCGTACCTCATCCATAGGCAGGAAGGTTAATAAGCCGAGACAACGCTCCACATTTCCATCCTCAATGTTTCTCCAGTACTGGTAAAACTCATATGGGGTTGTCTTCTTCGGATCAAGCCATACAGCACCTTTCATGGTCTTACCCATCTTCTTACCGTCTGAAGTAGTAAGCAGGGTAAATGTAAGACCAAATGCAGGATCTTTTGCCGGGATCACACCATCCGGACTTTCTGCGATCTTCTTACGACGGATCAGATCGGCACCGGCCAGAATATTAGACCACTGATCATCGCCACCCATTTCTACCTTACAGCCGTACTTCTTATTTAACATATAGAAGTCATATGCCTGCATCAGCATGTAATTAAACTCGAAGAATGTCAGACCGTTCTCCATACGCTGCTTGTAGCACTCTGCGGTCAGCATACGGTTTACGGAGAAATGCACACCAATCTCGCGTAAGAATGTTACATAATTCAGATCCAGTAACCAGTCTGCATTATTTACCATGATTGCCTTATCATCATCAAAATCAATGAAATGTGATAACTGCTCTTTAAAACGGTTTGCATTGTGATCGATCGTTTCTCTGGTCATCATGGTTCTCATGTCGGATTTACCACTTGGGTCACCGATCATGGTAGTGCCGCCACCGATCAGAGCGATCGGAGTATGACCATGCTGCTGCATATGCATCATAGCCATAATTGTAAGGAAATGGCCAACTGTCAGACTGTCAGCGGTTGCATCAAATCCGATATAAAACTTAACCTTCTCTTTTCCAAGTAAATCCCGTAACTGCTCATCATGGGTTGTCTGTGCAATAAATCCACGTTCTTTTAAGACGTCAAATACATTCTCTTCCATTGTATATCTCCTTTAATAATTTGTTGTAAAATAATTCAATATTTCCAATACATATTGATATGTCCGCTCCACGGATGAAATGCTCATCCGCTCCTTCGGTGTATGAATATCCAGAATATCCGGTCCGGTTGATACTATATCAAGCTGTGGCATCCTGGATAAGAGAATCCCGCATTCCAGTCCGGCATGGATTGCCTCAACGACTGCTTCTTTCCCGAACATATTCTGATATATCTGCTTCATCGCATCCCGCAGCCGGGAATCCTCCCGATACTGCCAGCCGGGATATTCAGACTGCATAACGGAATGAAATCCGTAAATCCGTGCAGTTGCCTGTATTTGCTGCTCTAATAATTTCAGAGCCGCCGGATTACTGCTCCGATTTGAAATTTCAATATAAATCTCATTCTCCTCCATCCGGACAATCGCCAGATTCAGAGAAGTTTCCGGTAATCCATCAATCTGCTGGCTCATCTGCTGAACTCCATTCGGTAATTCCAGCAACAACCGGATAACCGCCTGCATATCTGCCGGAGAAAGCACGTCCAAATGACCATTTTTCACCTTGTATTCTACGCCGCAAGGCTGAATCTCTATTAAAATATCCGCATCGGAATCCTGATAAGCCGATGCAAACAAGGACTGATACTGACTGATCAGCTGCTCTGCCTGCCGGATATCCTCTTCCGAACGGAACAAAGCAACCGCTGTTGTGTCTACCGGAATTGCATTATGCTTACTGCCGCCGGTTACAGATGCCAGATAAAAATCCTGTTTCTCAGATAATGCAGCCAATACAGTTGACATAACTTTATTACTGTTACACCGTTTTTTCTGGATCTCCACTCCGGAATGTCCGCCCTTTAATCCATGAACATGAATTATATACGGAATCCCCGTCTGTGACAGCTTCTGATATTCCCGGTGAAGCTCTATGGTCGAACCACCGGCACAGCCAACCGTCAGAACTCCTTCATCCTCACTATCCAGATTCAGAAGGTATGTTGCTTTCAGATCCGAGGTATCCAGATTCATGGCTCCATCCATGCCAACCTCTTCCTCTGTGGTGAATATCACCTCCAGCGGTGGATGTACCAGACTGTCATCCTCCAGTATGGCAAGTGCCATTGCCACTGCGATCCCGTCATCTCCGCCAAGTGTCGTACCGTCCGCAGTCACATAATCTCCGTCGATCCGGAGCTTCAGTCCGTCTGTTTCAAAATCATGTGTACATCCGGATTCTTTCTCACAGACCATATCCAGATGTCCCTGCAGCATCAGAGTCGGTGCCTGCTCGCAGCCTTTGGATGCCGGCTTATGGATCACAACATTATTCCATGCATCCTGTCTGACCGTCAAACCAAGTCCCTCTGCCACCGCAACACAATAATCACTTACTGCCTTTGTATTATAGGAACCACGTGGTATATTCGATATTTCTTCAAAATAGTAAAAAACTCTATTCGGATTTAAATGACTTAACACACCCATGATCATAATACTCCTATCAATGCTTAATTCTTAAAACTATGAATCGGTGCCGGGATCCGTCCGCCACGATTAATAAATGCATCACAATTATATGGATTAACATGCATGATCGGTGCATGTCCGAGCAATCCGCCAAATTCTGCATGCTCGCCCTCTTTTTTACCGATTACCGGAATGATCCGGACTGCGGTTGTCTTCTGGTTCACCATACCGAGTGCCATCTCATCCGCAATAATACCGGAAATAGTAGTTGCCTTTGTATCACCAGGAATTGCGATCATATCAAGACCTACAGAACATACACAGGTCATCGCTTCCAGCTTTTCAATTGTCAGTGCGCCGCAGCTTGCAGCATCGATCATTCGCTGATCCTCACTGACCGGAATAAATGCACCGCTCAGACCGCCTACATAAGAGGATGCCATAACGCCGCCCTTCTTTACCTGATCATTTAATAATGCCAGTGCTGCGGTTGTACCAGGCGCACCTGCATATTCCAGACCGATTTCTTCCAAAATCTCACCAATACTGTCGCCTACTGCCGGTGTCGGTGCAAGTGACAGGTCAATAATACCAAACGGCACACCCAGACGCTTGGATGCTTCCTGTGCAACCAGCTGTCCGACACGGGTGATCTTAAATGCTGTCTTTTTAATTGTCTCGCACAACACCTCAAAGTTCTCACCACGAACGGATTCCAGTGCAGTCTTAACTACACCCGGACCGCTGACGCCGACATTAATGATCTTATCTGCTTCTGTAACACCATGAAAGGCACCTGCCATAAATGGATTATCATCCGGTGCATTACAGAACACAACGAACTTTGTACAGGCACAGGAATCCTGCTCCTTGGTCAGTTCTGCAGCCTTTTTGATCATTTCACCGATCAGCTTGACTGCATCCATATTAATACCGGTCTTGGTAGAACCGACATTCACGGAACTACATACAACATCGGTTTCTGCCAGTGCGTTCGGAATAGAACGGATCAGCAGCTCATCGGCCGGTGTCATTCCCTTGGTTACCAGTGCCGAATAACCACCGATGAAGTTTACACCAACGGTCTTGGCAGCTCTGTCCAGTGTCTTGGCAATTGTCACAAAGTCCTCTACCTTATGGCATACACCACCGCCGATCAGACTGATCGGAGTCACGGAAATCCGCTTATTTACAATCGGAATACCATACTGCAGCTCAATATCCTCGCCAACCTTTACCAGGTCTCTTGCAGAAGTCGTAATTTTATCATAAATCTTATCGCATACTTCGTCTAATGTACTACCGGTGCAATCTAACAGGCTGATACCCATTGTGATCGTCCGGACATCCAGATTCTCCTTCTGGATCATTTCATTGGTTTCGTTTACCTCACGTATGTTAATCATAGTCTGCCTCCGTTATCTTAGATTCTATGCATCATGTCGAAAATTTCTTCCTTCTGCAGGTTGATTACAACGCCGATTTCCTCACCAAGCTTTACCAGCTCTTCAGAAAGAGTTTTAAATTCCTTTAACGCTGCTCCGGTATCTACGATCATCATCATGTTGAAATAACCCTGTACAATGGTCTGGGAAATATCCAGAATATTTACCTGATTATCTGCCAGGTATGTACATACCTTTGCAATGATTCCTACGGTATCTTTTCCTACGACTGTAATGACTGCTTTTTTCATGGTAATCTCCTTAATTTATGTATTTGTCATCGATCCGCTTCCATAGCCTCCATGTGGGATCAATGATAGATTTCAATGTTGCGTCTATCCGACGTACAAAACCTCCGAATGCTCGTTTCTGCGTGCCACGGACAAATGAAAATCCCGGACATCATTCGTAAACGGATTCTCTGCCAGCTCCTGTGCAACGGTTTCATATGCCAGCTCTGCGATATTGTTTTCCTTGCTTAAATGGCCAAGCATGATTCCGCGGATATGATCATTCAGAAGCTCCTTAATAAACTGTCCGGAGCGCTCATTCGACAAATGACCATGGTCTCCCAGAATCCGCTGCTTCAGCGGATAGGAATACGGACCGACCAGTAACATATTGACATCATGATTGGACTCAATAAAGAGCAGATCGGAGTCTTTTAACTTTTCAACCAGATAATCATTGTAATCCCCAAGGTCGGTACAGAGACTGGTCTTATGTCCCTGATGATAAAACTGGTAGCAGACCGGATCGGCTGCATCATGCCAGGTTCTGGATGCCTCAATCGTCATATCCTTGATCTGAAATGGTTCATCCGGCTGGATTTCAATGAATTTTGAAGTATCCAGCTTTCCCAGTGAGGTTGTCTGTTTAATTGCCTCCAGCGTTGCCCTTGTACCATATACCGGAACCGAATATTTACGGGTAAATACTCCCAGCCCCTGAATATGATCCGAATGCTCATGTGTGATCAGAATGCCCTGAATATCCTCCGGTGCCATATCGATCGCATGGAGTTCATCCACGATCCGCTTTTTACTTACGCCGGTATCTACCAGCAAATGGGTTTCCTCGGTTCCCACATAGATGCAATTGCCACTGCTTCCGCTTGATAAGCTGCATAAATGCATAATTTCAGCTCCTGTTCTTTCGTAAATGGACACACTAGCCCATAATCGTGAAATATTATAGCATAGGCAGAGGGATTACGCAAATCAAAAAATCATCCATTAGTGATTGGACATCCGCTCATTTTCAATCTTTTCCGCCAGATCATTCAGGTATACCCAACGTTCCATCTTCTCTTCCAGTTGTTGCTCCAGATCCTCTTTTTCATTGGTGTACTCTGTCAGCTTCACAAAATCCGTGGCTGCCTTCGGCATCAGCTGTTCCAGCTCCGCAATCCGGTTCTCCAGCTTCGCAATATCTTCGTCTATCGTTTCATATTCTTTCTGTTCCTTATATGTGAATTTCAAACGAGTATCCGGCTTTTTCCAGCTCTTGCCCGTTTCGCCATCTTCTGATGCGTTTCCACTGTCTGATTTACCGACAGTCCTTCCTTTCTCACCGAAACTCCCCTGCGTCATCAGTCCTGAATCCGTATCTCCATATAATTCCCGATGCTTCCAATAATAATCTGTATAATTTCCCTCATATTGGCGGATGCCGTCCGGTTCAAAGGCAAAGATCCGGCTCACAACACGATCCAGAAAATATCGATCATGGGATACCACAATTACAATACCTTCAAATCGGTCCAGATAGTCCTCCAGTACGTTCAGTGTCTCAATATCCAGATCATTTGTCGGTTCATCTAAAACCAGAACATTCGGAGATGCCATCAGAATACGCAGCAGATATAATCTTCGTCTCTCCCCACCGGACAGTTTTTCAATCGGTGCCCACTGTTTGGCACCGTCGAACAAAAACCGTTCCAGCATCTGAGATGCCGTAATCTTGCCATCCGTTGTGGTTACATATTCACCGGCTTCTTTAATATAATCGATGGCTTTCATTGAGTGATCCATATATTCCGATTCCTGCGAGAAGTATCCGATCTGAATGGTCTGCCCCACTTCAATCTCACCGGAATCCGGTGCCAGCACACCTGTCAGCATTTTGATCAGTGTTGTCTTGCCGCATCCGTTTTTCCCAATAATGCCGATCCGGTCACTTCTCAGAAAATGATAGGAAAAATCCTGAATTAAGCTTCGATTTCCATAAGACTTTGAAATATGTCTTAGCTCAATCGTTTTATTTCCCATTCTGGTCGTAATGGAGTCCAGCTCCAGCTTTCGCTTCTCCTGAATGTCCTTGATCTCCTGCATGGCATGAATCCGGTCAATATGTGCTTTCTGCTTCGTACTTCTGGCTCTGGCACCACGCTTTAACCATTCGAGTTCCGTTCGAAGCAGGCTTTTCCGCTTGTGCTCCGCTGTCAGCTCCTGTGATTCCCGTTCTGCTTTTCCGGTCAGGTAATCCGAGAAATTTCCTGTATACTGATATAAATGTCCTTGATCTACTTCCAGAATCTGATTGGATACCCGGTCCAGAAAATATCGGTCATGTGTTACCATAAGCACAGCACCGCGATAATTATTCAGGAAACTTTCCAGCCATTCCGCCATATCATGATCCAAATGGTTG
This sequence comes from uncultured Clostridium sp., assembly GCA_902464345.1. GTDB lineage: Bacteria > Bacillota > Clostridia > Lachnospirales > Lachnospiraceae > CAG-632. The sequence continues at coordinate 2,054 of CABQJA010000029.1, read as the reverse complement.
GTCGGTTCGTCTAAGATCAGCAGCTCCGCCGGGATCAGAATTGCCTGCACCAGTGCCACCCGTTTTCTCTGGCCTCCGGATAATTCATTGACTTTTTGATCAAAATCCGTAATCTCCAGCTGATTTAACAGTGCCTTTGCTTCTGCCGCCCGGCTCCAGTAGGTCTCCTCCTCATAATTATTCTGTAATGCCGCCTCTAAGACTGTCATTTCTTCCGGAAACACCGGATTCTGTGGCAGATACCGCATTGTTACATGATTTCCCATGCTGATTTTACCGGAATCACATTCCTCCACACCGGCAACCACCTTAAGCAGCGTGGACTTTCCCATACCGTTAACACCGACCACGCCGATCTTATCATGCTCCTGAATGCCGAGACTGACATCCTCCAACAGATTCCGGTCCGTATAAGATTTATAAATATGCTCCAATGTTAATATATTCATATGCTTCTCCCATATCCAACTGTGTAAAATACCTGCGTAAAAACTAAGACCACCGTATCATACGATGGTCTTAGTTTGAATTCTTATCCTATATTATTGTAGCTTATAGGAAAATATATTTCAAGATAAACAATACTGCCAGAATATACATCAGCACACTGATCTTCTTTTCCTTTACCTTGCCTGTGATCAGGTTGATCGCAACATAAGAGATCACTCCCATTGCAATACCCTCTGAAATGCTATAGAAGAATGCCATTGCAATAATGCAGATAAAGCAAGGGATTGCCTCACTGTAATCAGAGAAATCAATATTTACTACATTGGTAAGCATATAGAAACCAACTATGATCAGAGCCGGTGCTGTTGCAAAGGACGGAATTGCCAGAAAAATAGGGGATAACAATAATGAAAGTCCAAACAAAACAGCTGTTGTTACAGAGGTCAGACCGGTTCTACCGCCTTCAGACACACCGGAAGCACTCTCCACAAACGTAGTCGTTGTAGAGGTACCTAAAGCGGCACCTGCTGTCGTTGCTACAGCATCTGCAAGAAGTGCGCCCTTGATCCGCGGAAGCTTTCCATTCTCGTCCAGCATACCTGCCTTGGATGAGACACCGATCAGAGTACCGATCGTATCAAACAGATCCACAAACAGGAATGAGAAGATTACAACAATAAAGTTCAGGGATAAGATACCTGAAAAATCCATCTTGCAGAAAACGGGTGCAAGACTCGGAATCGAAATACCATTACTGAAATCAGGCAGCAGATTATAAAAACCAAGTTCTGCATTCGGTACATATACACCGGTCAGCTGACAGATAATACCGAGTACCCAGGTGATCAGAATGCCCCAGAGAATATTTCCCTTTACATTCTTAACAACCAGAATTGCTGTGATGATAACACCGATGATTGCCAGCAATACCGTAATTCCGACATCATTGAAGGTAGCATTTACGCCATTTACTTCATTATATTTTGCAACTGAGAATAACTGGACCAGGGTAGAACCACCGATTACGATCTTTGCATTCTGCAGACCGATAAATGCGATGAACAGACCGATACCAACACTGACTGCTACTTTTAAGTTGGCAGGAATGGCATTAAAAATCGCTTCCCGGACATTGGTCACAGACAGAATAATGAAGATAACACCTTCCACAAATACAGCTGTTAACGCAGTCTGCCATGAATACCCCATACCGATAACAACGGTATATGCAAAATATGCATTTAAGCCCATACCCGGAGCCAGTGCAAACGGATAATTAGCAAACAATGCCATGCAAAGCGTACCAAGCAGGGAAGCCAGTGCTGTTGCAGTAAATACAGCTCCCTGATCCATGCCGGCTGCCGCCAGAATACTTGGGTTAACAGCCAGAATATACGCCATTGTCATAAAACTTGTAATACCGGCTAAAATCTCTGTTTTAACGGTGGTATTATTTTCTTTGAGATGAAATAATTTCTCTAACATAAGTCTCCTCCTCAGTAATAATATAAACAAATATTGTGATTTTCATACGGTTGACTTCAGTGATTCGGCGGAAATGAAAGCCGATGCACAAAAAACTCTTGAAAATTCTTATTCAGCGA
>CABQJA010000028.1 GCA_902464345.1 uncultured Clostridium sp. | reverse complement strand
ACGCAGATCTGGTATTCGATGTCCGGTTTCTGCCGAATCCGTACTATGTGGCGGAATTGAAGGCAATGACCGGCAATGAGAAGCCGGTGCAGGAGTATGTCATGAAGGCACCGGAAAGCACGGAATTTCTGGATAAATTACAGGATATGATGCAGTTTTTAATTCCAAACTATATAAAAGAAGGCAAAAACCAGCTGGTAGTGGCGATCGGCTGCACCGGCGGCAAGCATCGCTCTGTAACTCTGACGAACGCAATCTATCGAAGAATGCTGGCCTCGGATTACAGTGTCCGGAAGGAGCATCGTGATATTGAAAAGGATGCGATAACAAAGGGGTGATGCAGATGTCGTTTTCATCAGAGGTAAAGGAAGAATTACTGGCGCATACATCCGGTGGAAGACATTGCCAGATCGCAGAGCTGACGGCGCTTCTGCTTCTTTCGGGAGCCAGGCTGGAGCCTGTGATCCGGGTACAGACGGAGAATTTCCGGGTGGCCAAAAAGATCTCGACACTGATCTACCGGCTGTTTCATGCGGATCCGGAAATCCGGGTGCGCACGTATCATGGAACCAGAGCCGCCAGTGTTTATGAGCTGGCAGCAGGGACACCGGAGCTGGACGAGCAGATTCGGAAGGCATGTAAATTAATGGATCTGTCAAGAGTGAATCAGCTGATCATTCAGAAGGATTGCTGTAAGCGGGCCTTCCTGCGCGGTGCATTTCTGGTCAGCGGGTCTGTGAACAGTCCGGAGAAAGCGTATCATTTTGAGATTTCATGTAATTACCCGGAGCTGGCAGAGGAGATACAGGGACTGTTCCGCTTTTTTGAACTGGAGGCAAAGGTCGTAAAGCGGAAGAAGAGTTATGTGGTCTACCTGAAGGAAGGTACCATGATCGTTGATGCCCTGAATGTGATCGAGGCCCATCGGGCATTGATGAATATGGAGAGTGTCCGGGTGGTAAAGGAGGTTCGGAATCACACGAATCGCAGTGTGAACTGCGAAGTGGCGAATCTGAATAAAACGATCTCGGCAGCCAGAAGACAGCTGGAGGATATACAGTATATATATGAATATAAAGGCTTTTCCTGCCTGAACGATGCACTTAGACAGGTGGCAGAGCTACGGATGGAGGAGCCGGATCTGTCATTAAAGGAGCTGGGAGAACGTCTGGATCCGCCGGTCAGCAAGTCCGGTGTGAATCATCGGCTGCGGAAGCTCAGCGAGGTGGCACAGGAGCTGCGGGATGGCAGACGATAATGGATATTTGTGCCGATTTTGGCACGAAAATGAAAAGAAAATGCAAAAAAACCGAAAGTAGATTTGACATCTGCGAAATAGAATGGCATAATGAGGGCAAACAGGCTTGAAGGATTGACTGACAATTGTATGGGTACATGCTTGTATTTGGGGTATAAAACAACGCGGATAATGAGCCGGAGATCACGCCTGAGTGAGACTATGGTGACAGCCGCAATAACTTGAGAAATGTGCAGAGCATATTTCACATAGTCTAAATGTACACAAGGAGAGAATGTTATGATAACGAAGAAGATGGTAGTAAATATTAAGGAAGATTCCGAAGGAAAGCTACCGGTTGCAATGTTTGTACAGGTCGCAAGCAGATTTGACAGTAAGATTTATCTGGAGCTGGAGGATAAGAAGATTAATGCAAAGAGCATTATGGGAATGATGAGCCTCCCGCTTTATCCGAACGAGGAGCTTCTGGTTTCCTGTGAGGGTGATGATGAGGCAGCAGCTATCGAGGCGATTGAAGAATTCCTGCAGTCATAGTCGGGTTGTCTGTTTGCACAGATCGTTTGATATACAGATCGGAATCCTGTCTGGATTCTGTTTAAGAAATGAACCGGAGTTCCTTTCACTCCGGTTCATTTCTTTTTCTGTTTATAGGGGTTGGAAGTGTTGCAGAGACGAGGACAATGTGCTAAAATTAGATTAGTATTTTGTGAAAATTGACAAAAATTGAAAGAGCGAGAGAAAAAATAGAAAGAGGAAAGAGGGAACGGTATGAAGAAATATATTGTTGCTGGTGCGGTTGGTGTTCTTGGTATTATACTTGGAATTGTGTTACATAATGGTGCGGGCTGGTTACTGGCACTGGTTCTGGTCGCACTTGCAGTGCTGATCGCACTTGGAAAAATCGAGTTTTTCAACCGGTTACTGGATAGCGGTAGTAAGAGCAAGAGCGGTAATCCGGCACAGGATGATGTGGATCAGGCGGTAGAGTTTCTGAATCAGGGAAAAGCGATCGATGCGATCGCAAAGCTGGAGGCGGCAATCGAGCTTGCAGATTATGACGGACAGTATCAGACCTACGGTTGTCAGGCACTGCGGATCCTGGGACAGTTATATGAGACAGGCAGTTACGGAAATTCAACGGTTCAGATCAATAATGATCATGCAATCGAGTATTATAACAAGCTGCTGGAGATGGAGCCGGACGGAGAAATCTACTTCAAGGTAGCGAGAGACCTTCTGGCAAAGAATAATTTCAGTAAGGCATTGACCTATCTGGAGAAGGCAGCTGCACTGAAGGATGCACCGGCATTGTTAAAGCTGGGAAGCATTTATGAAGAAGGTCTGTACCGGTATGATGCGTTTGGTAACCGGGGAGATACCGTGATCGAGATCGACCTGAATAAGGCAAAGCAGTATTACGAGATCCTGGCAGAGATGGATGATGAGCAGGGTAAGGCCGGATATGACCGGGTGGTATATACCCTGAACAATACAGACAGTATTGAGTTCGAGGAAATGGATAAGCTTTATACCAAGATCGCAGAACGCCGTCGGGCGAACCACATTGAATACCGGTTCAAGACGATCGAGGCATCCAAGCTGCAGTATCAGTACACCTATATTCATGATGAAGTGGAAGGCTATGTACATAAGCTCCCGAAGGATTGGGTAAAGGTTGTAAACGAAGAGACCGATGAGGAGTATTATGCACCGGATCAGAATTATAAGGATTTCGCGATCTATGTAACCTATGACAGTATTCCGAAGGAATCCACCCGTGATCTGGAGCTGTTCCTGCGGTATGATAATGATGTGCTGGATTATGACCTGAATATTCAGGAATACATTACAGAATATGCAGACGGTATCTGTGCAACCTATTATCATAAGGAGCTGGAGCGTGGAATCGTAACCTTTGCTTATCAGCAGAGAAACCGTATGGCATGTATCAAGTTCGTATGTGCGACCATGGAGATTATTGAGCAGTACGAGGAGATCATCTTCGAGGTGGCCAATTCCTTCGCATTCGTAGATCCGACCGTTATCAGTGATGAGAGTGCCAACCGGAAAGACCAGCAGTACTACAGTGAGGCTGTGTTCTATTACTTCCTGGGTCAGTATGACAAGGCAATGGAATTCGCACGGAAGGCGTTGAATGTAGGCAGCAAGAAAGCAAGTTATCTTCTGATCGAGTTATATTATGATGAGGAAAGCCCATACATTAATTATGAGAAAGCATTGTCGCTGGCAAAGCAGCTGTTTGATGCAAACTCCGATCCGGATCTGGCATTCCTGATCGGTACCATTTATGAGCAGCAGAACCGGGATTATATCCAGGCACTGAACTGGTATGAGAGAGCAGACGAGTTAGGACATGAAAGAGTTCCGTTCTATCTCGGAAGATTATATTACTACGGATTGTTACGGACGAAGCGGGACGGTGGTCTGGCATTGAAGTATTTCATGCGTGCAGACGAGAATGGCATTCCGGAAGCAAAGGCCTACATCGGTGATATTCAGGCGCTGGACGGAGAAGAGCTTCAGCTGGCAGTCAACCGCTGGGAGCGTGAGATCGAGGAAGGCAATGCAGAGACTGCATTACAGGTAGCAATCAAGAAACAGAATCAGGTATTTTATCTGGCAAGCGAGCGTGAGATCGACCGTGCTTACGAGACGGCCTGCAATCTGGGAAGTCCGGAGGCATTTTACCGCTATGGTAAGCTGATCCGCGAGCGTGAGAAGAACGGAGATTTCCGTGATGGACACATTGGTAAAAAGCTTCTGGAGAAAGCATTGGATCTGGGATATGAAGGCTTTGATAATGAGTCCTTATGCGAAGTGGTAGATGAGAAGGCAAAGCAGGGACTTCCGAAGGAAGAGATGTTAAAGATCTACTATACGGCAGCTCTGAATGGCTATGCACCTGCAATTGAGAAGATCGCAGCTCTGGAGCCTGTGATGACAGAAGAAGTAATCCATCTGTACGAGCATCTGCGTGGAATGGCAGTGAAGGGAAATGCAGCCGCATTAACCTCCATGAACCGTCTGGAGCGGGCATTCCCGGATATCTTATATCGGCAGCTGGAGGAGCGGGAAGGCTATAAGGTAATTGACAATAAGTTCTTCAAGCTGGTCGTTCCGAAGGAGTATACAGCCGTGATCGATGATGAGGGCGGTACAATTAAGATCGCAGATTCCGTGGTTGAGTTTGCGGTTGCGGAAATGCCGGTACAGGTAGAGGCAGAGGAAGAGTTCCTGAAGGTATACAAGCTGATCGTCAGCGAGTATCTGCCGGTTCCGAATGCGGATATTATGGTTGTAAATTCACGGATGGTCGGTTCAACGATGACAAATACAAATGGTGAGACCTGCACCTACAGCATTCTGCTTGTCAGTGCAAAGAACCAGTATCTGTTTAAGTTAAGCTCTCAGAGCAAGATAGAGCTGATGGGCTTCCGGGACAAGGTATACGAGGTAGCAAATTCTCTGGTAGAGACCGGAGAGACTTATATTGCAACTGGCGAACGGGCAAATCAGAAGATTGGTCTTACCAGATTGCTTTCTACAGGAGAAAACGGATTCCTGTCAATTGGTAAATTAGATGAGTAAGTAGAATGAGAATGCAGACCGGCTTATCAGGGATGACCATGAGCCGGTCTCTTTTAATCATGGAGTGAGTAGACGATGTTTCATATTTCCCTTGATCATAAAAACGGCGAACCGATGTATCTGCAGATTTACCGGTTCCTTGCATCGGAGATAAAGGCAGGACATTTGAGCTGTGATGAGAAGCTGCCGTCCGGCAGGGAGCTGGCACAGGATCTGGGTGTCAGCCGGAATACAATTAATATGGCATATGAGCAGCTGGAGTCAGAGGGATATATCGAGGCTGTTCCCAAGCGGGGATATTTTGTGCGAAAGATCGATGAGCTTCTGGATGTGCATGGCACGGAGTCTGCAGAGACCGGAGGTGGACAGTATGTATATACCGGACCGGAGACATCGGATCGAACGGATTGTCTGGTTGATTTTTCACCCTTTGGTATTGATCTCGCCCATGCACCTTATGCCAGATGGCAGCGGGTCATGAAGGAAACCATGCTGGATAATACCGCGGAGCTGTTTCGAAATGGGGATTCTCAGGGGGATTATACCCTCCGGGAGACCATTCGGGATTATCTGCATCGCTCCAGAGGTGTGAATTGTTCGGCGGATCAGATCATTATCGGCGCCGGTACGGATTACCTGTTAATGCTGCTGACCAGATTATTGCCCGGCTATTCGGAGATCGGGATGGAGAATCCGGTATATCAGCAGGCATACCGTGTGTTTCAGAACTTTCATTATACAGTTCATCCGATTCCATTAGATGAGAATGGACTGCAGATCGAGCCATTGCGTGAATCCGGTGCCAGACTGGTCTTCGTAACGCCGTCCCATCAGTTCCCGCTGGGAATCGTGATGCCGGTCAACCGGAGACTGCAGCTGCTGAACTGGGCATATGAGGAAGCAGGCAGATATATTATAGAAGATGATTATGACAGTGAGTTCCGCTATCAGGGAAAGCCGATTCCGGCCCTGCAGGGAATGGATACACAGGGGCGTGTGATCTATATGGGAACGCTTTCAAAGGCGATTGCTCCATCGATCCGGATCGGATATGTGGTGCTGCCGCCGGAGCTTTGCGAGGTGTATCACACACAGGCTTCTTTCCTGTCAACCACGGTCTCGCGGATCGATCAGGAGATCTTGCGGAGATTTATTGCAGAGGGATATTTTGAACGGCATCTGAACCGGATGCGAAGTGTATATCGTGGCAAGCATGACTGTATTCTGGAACTGTTAAGTCCGTGGAAGGACTGTACCTGTGACGGATACAGTGCAGGGGTTCATCTGCTCCTGAAATTCCCGGCGGAGAAGTACCGGGAGGAGGAACTGGTCCGGCGGGCGGCAGAGGCCGGAATCGTGGTGTATCCGTTGTCGGCCTATTATATTACGGGGGAGCCGGAGCAGCCAACGATCCTGCTTGGCTATGCAAGGCTTACAGAGGAAGAGATGAGACAGGGAATACAGATTCTGCAGGAAACATGGCAGATACATGATTAGGGAAAGGAAGGTGTTAAAATGTATCGGAATATGGTAAATACTCTGGCGGCATGGAGTGAAAATCCGGAAAGAAAAATGCTGCTGCTGAAGGGTCCGCTTCGCGTAGGAAAGACATGGTGTGTCATGGATTTTGCGGAAGCCTTCTATAAAAAGACCCTTCATATAGAATTTGACCGGGATGCAGTGCTTCGGGAACTGTTTATGACGGCACATACACCGAAATTTGTAGAAGAACAGCTGGAGCTGCTGGCAGGCGTATCCTTCCGGGATTACAATGCGAATGAGCTGCTGCTGGTGTTTGACGAGGTGCAGGTGGAAGAGGATCTGTTTGCCGGTGTTATGCAGTATGTGAGACAGAGAACCGGTTTCTCTGTGATTATGATCGCGTCCTGGATGGGAAGTCTCCCGGCAGAGAATCTGGTGGCGGAAGAGCTTCAGGTAGAGGTTATGTACCCGATGTCTTTCGAGGAATTTCTGATCGCAAATAAGGCACAGGAGCTGTGCCGGATGATAGAGCAGGAGAAGGTCAACGGACTGGCAGAGGATGTCAGACCTGTGATCCTGGATTATCTGAAATATTTTTATATTACCGGCGGAATGCCAGAGGTCGTGCAGAGCTTTGTAAAAAGCAGGAGTATGAATCAGATTGATATCATTACACACCGGATCCTGCAGGAGCTGCGGGATAATGTTATCCGGCATGCACCGAAGCAGCTGGTGAAGAAGATCCTTCAGGTATGGGACAGTGTACCAGCACAGCTGACAAAGGAGAACAAGAAGTTTATGTATGGGGCTGTGGATGCAAAGGCAAGGGCCAGAGAGTATGTGGCAGCCGTGGACTGGTTAACAGAGGCTGGATACGTCAGAAAGGTGCAGAAGGTTACACAGGGAATCTCACCGCTTACGGAGTATCTGGATCCGAAGTCCTTTGAGCTGTATTATCTGGATCATGGTCTGCTGAGAAGTGTTTCCGGAATCACGGCAAAAGATGCCGAGAATGATGCGGATATTTTTGACGGTCTGCATGGGATTCTTTCGGAGCAGCTGGTACTGGCGGAGCTGACACTGAATTCCAATGTGCAGGAGCTGTATTTCTGGACGTCCGAGGCAACGGCACGGATTGATTTTGTATTTGAGGATGACGGAGAAATCATACCGGTAGATGTTCAGACAACGATCCGGAAAAAGGCACAGAATCTGAAGGTATTTCATCAGAAATATGAGAACCGGATGTGGATCCGGATATCCCTGGAAGAACTGAGCTTCCATAAGGGGAATCTGAATGTTCCGATCTATGGATTATGGAACTTTTAAAATAAAAAGCAGCTCCCTATCGGACTTGAACCGATGACCTACGCATTACGAATGCGTTGCTCTACCAACTGAGCTAAGGAAGCATGTCAACAGCAATATAATACACTATCTAAATGAAAAATTCAATCTTTTTTTGAGATTTTTATTGCTGGTTCTTTATAGACAGAAAATGCGAAAAATGATATGATAGGGATAATTGAAACGGGAATGACGGATGAGGAGAAAGGAGGCTGGTTCCATGATTTTTGTACCCACAGATGAGTTAAAGGTTGGAATGCGGCTGGCAAAACCGATTTATAATAAGAATGGTGTGCTGTTATATGAGAGGAATACGAAGCTGACACTTCAGGGCATTTACAGTGTTAAGAATTTTGAACTGATCGGATTATATATATTAGAGCCGGCGGAACCATTGCCGCCGATGTCAGCAGAGGATGTAGAGTTTGAACGGTTCCAGACCATGGCTGTATTCAGCATCAAGGATGATCTGAAGGCCGTAAAGCAGGGCAAGAAGCCATCGGAGCTGATGGTGCTGGCGAATCAGATTGTGCAGATCTATGGTTCCCTGAAGCATAAGATTAATTTCACACAGAATCTGAGAAGTCCGGAGGATTATGTTTACAAGCATGCATTGAATGTTGCGATTTTGTCAGCATTGATTTCCAATAAGCTGCATGTTGATCGTGCCGAGCAGCTGAATATTGTAACGGCAGCATTGCTTTACGATATCGGACGGCTGTATCTTCCGACAAAGATGCAGAACAAGACAGACGGATTCAGTGCAGAGGAATATCAGCTGTTCCGGAAAGCACAGTTTGACGGCGTAAAGACCATACAGGATCATGTAGATATCAATACCAGTGTAAAGCGGCTGGTAAAGGGCAGTCAGGAAGACTATGACTATGCAGATGAGGCTACGGTCAAGAATATTCCATGGGGAGTACGGATCATACAGGTGGCACATTATTACGATATCCGCACTGCGATGAATCTGTATGAGGAGCCGGAGTCTGAGGTACAGGTGGTACGCAGTCTGCTGAAGAATGAGAAGCATTTCGATGTTACGGTAGTAGCAGCACTGTTAGACAGTATCAAGATTCTGTCGCCGGGAGTCTGCGTAGAGCTGACCAATCATGAGCGTGGACTGGTTATCCGGGAGAATGATAAGAATCCGCTGCAGCCGATCGTACTGAGCTTTGACAAGAATCAGGTATATGATCTGAGTTCCCCACGGACAGCGAAGACATTGCAGATCAAGGATCTGATGAAGACTATGGATAACCGGATCATTGTGGATGAATCGACATTAGAGGAATATCTGAATCGTTAATTATGGAGGATAGATGTGAGATGGGCTTAATACCTGGCTCACATCTTTTTAATTGAGACTATGAAGTGGCTGTTACATTTAAAAAAGATCAATCATCATAAGTGGCTGGTTATGAAGGAGTGCTTTCGCTGCGGGCTTTATAAGCAGGGGCTGCTCCATGACCTCTCTAAATATTCATGGACCGAGTTCTCGGTTGGCGTGAAATACTATCAGGGCGACCGGAGTCCGAACATGGCGGAGCGGGAGGACAAGGGTTATACGTCTGCATGGCTGCACCATAAGGGAAGAAACAAGCACCACCTGGAGTATTGGATCGATTACAGTATGACACCGGGGGTTGGACTGGAAGGTATGGAGATGCCGGTGAAATATGTGGTGGAAATGTTCTGCGACCGGGTGGCTGCCTGTAAGAATTATCATCCGGACAGCTATACGGATGATGCGGCACTGACCTACTATGAGCGTGGAAAAAACAAGTATCCGATGCATCCGAATACACGGGAGCTGCTGGAACGTCTGCTGCATATGCTGGCGGATGAAGGAGAGGATGCGACTTTCGATTATATACGGACAGAGGTACTGAAGAATAAGAAGAAAAGAACAAGGGGTTAGAATATGAATTTTACACATCTGCATGTTCATACAGAGTACAGTCTGTTGGATGGAGCAAGTAAAATAAAAGAGCTGGTTGCCAGAACCAAGGAGCTGGGAATGGACAGTATTGCCATTACCGATCACGGTGTTATGTACGGTGTGATTGATTTCTACCGGGCATGCCGGGAGGTCGGGATCAAGCCGATCATTGGCTGTGAGGTTTATGTGGCACCCGGTTCCCGCTTTGACCGTGAGGTAGGACGTGGGGAGGACCGGTATTATCATCTGGTATTGCTGGCAGAGAATGATCTGGGGTATCATAATCTGATGAAGATCGTATCCCGCGGTTTTACGGAGGGATATTATTACAAGCCGCGTGTGGATATGGAGGTACTGCAGGAGTTTCATGAGGGTGTGATCGCATTAAGTGCCTGTCTGGCCGGTGAGGTGGCGGTTCAGATCCGGCGGGGATTTCTGGCAGAGGCGAGAGAGGCGGCACTCCGATATCTGAATATTTTCGGAGAGGGCAATTATTTTCTGGAGCTGCAGGATCACGGAATCCCGGATCAGACTCTTGTAAATACGGAATTATTAAAGATGCATGAGGAGCTTGGAATCCCATTGGTAGCGACCAATGATATTCATTATGTAAATGCGAAGGACTGGGAGGCACATGATTTCCTGCTCTGCATCCAGACGAATAAGAAATTAAAGGATGAAGACCGGATGCGGTATGAAGGTGGACAGTATTATCTGAAATCTCCGGAAGAGATGGAGGCATTGTTCCCATATGCGAAGGAAGCACTGGAGAACACCTATAAGATCGCACAGCGCTGTAATGTCGAGATCGTGTTTGGGGAACAGAAGGTGCCGAAGTTTGATGTACCGGCGCCATATGATGCTTACGGATACCTGGAGCATCTGTGCCGGGAGGGTATTAAACGCAGATACCAGCCGGTTACAAAAGAGCTGCAGGAACGGCTGGATTATGAGCTTGGTACGATTAAGAATATGGGATATGTGGATTACTTCCTGATCGTATGGGATTTTATTCATTATGCCAGAGAGCATGGAATCCCGGTCGGCCCCGGACGTGGATCAGCCGCCGGCAGTATCGTAGCATATTGTCTGGAGATCACGAATATCGATCCGATCCGCTACAATCTGCTGTTTGAACGATTCCTGAATCCGGAGCGTGTATCCATGCCGGATATTGATATTGACTTCTGTTACGAACGCAGACAGGAGGTTATTGACTATGTAGTACGGAAATACGGCAAGGAGAAGGTTGTGCAGATCGTGACCTTCGGAACGATGAAGGCGAGAGCGGTTCTGCGGGATGTCGGACGGGTACTGGATATGCCGTATGCCATGGTAGATGCAGTGGCGAAGGCGGTTCCGCGGGATCTGAATATTACGCTGGATCTGGCACTGCAGACCAGTCCGGATCTGAAGAAAATGTATGAAGAGGATGACCAGATCCGGTATCTGATCGATATGTCAAGAAAGCTGGAAGGGTTGCCACGGAATACCTCCATGCACGCAGCCGGTGTCGTAATCGGTCAGGAACCGATCGAAGAATATGTACCGCTGTCCAAGGGCGGAGATGATGCGATCACCACGCAGTTTACCATGACGACCATTGAGCAGCTGGGACTGTTAAAGATGGACTTTCTGGGACTGCGGACCCTGACCGTGATTCAGGATGCCTGTGATATGATCTCAAATGGAAGCCAGACACCGTTTTCGATTGATTCCATTGATTATGAGGATGAAGAGGTCTACAACATGATCAGTGCCGGACGGACGGAGGGCGTATTCCAGCTGGAAAGCTCCGGGATGAAGTCCTTCATGACGGAGTTGAAGCCGGGCAATCTCGAAGACGTTATTGCGGGAATTTCGCTGTATCGTCCGGGTCCGATGGATTTCATTCCATCCTATATCAAGGGAAAAAATCATCCGTCAGAGATCACCTATGATGTGCCGCAGCTGGAGAAGATACTGGCGCCGACCTATGGATGTATCGTGTATCAGGAGCAGGTTATGCAGATCGTAATGGAGCTGGCGGGGTATACGCTGGGACGAAGCGATCTGGTGCGTCGTGCCATGTCGAAGAAGAAGGCAGATGTCATGGAGCGGGAGCGGAAGAACTTCGTTTACGGCAATGAAGCGGAAGGGGTTCCGGGCTGTATCAGTCGGGGCATTCCGGAGGCAACGGCCAATAAGATCTTCGATGAAATGACGGATTTTGCAAAATACGCATTTAATAAGTCCCATGCAGCCTGCTATGCTGTGGTTGCATATCAGACCGCTTATCTCAAGTACCATTATCCGGTGGAGTTTATGGCGGCACTTATGACCTCCTACATTGAAAATGCAGGAAAGGTGACAGAGTATATCTATGTCTGCAGACAGATGGGGATAGAGATCCTGCCGCCGGATATCAATACCGGAGTGGCAGAGTTTTCGGTAAAGGACGGCAAGATCGTGTATGGTCTGTCAGCCATTAAGAATATCGGACGAAATGTTATTGATCTGGTGGTAAATGAGAGAGAAGCAAACGGACCGTATAAGAGTATTCAGGATTTTCTGGAGCGGATGCCGGGCAAGGAGGTCAATAAGCGGGCAATCGAGAACCTGATCCTGGCAGGTGCATTTGATACAATGGAAGGCAATCGCCGGCAGAAAATGATGATATATCCGGCAATTATGGATGGAATCCATGCCAGTCATAAGAACAGCATGGAAGGCCAGATGAGTCTGATGGATTTCCTGGGAGAAGAGGAGAAGGAAGACTTTGAGGTCAAGATGCCGGATGTGGAGGATTATAAGAAAGAGGAAAAGCTGGCATTTGAAAAGCAGGTGCTGGGTGTCTATGTCAGCGGACATCCGCTGGAGGATTATGTGGATCTGATCCGGAAGCAGGCAGATGCGACATCCATGGATTTTCAGCTGGATGAGGAGACCGGTCTGCCGAAGGTGACGGATCAGGGGCTCTACACACTGGGCGGCATGGTATCCAACGTAACCTTAAAGGTAACACGAAACAATCAGAATATGGCATTCCTGACGCTGGAGGATATTTACGGAAGTGTGGAGGTTGTTGTATTTGCGAGAGATTTTGAAAAGAACCGCAGCATATTGACACCGGATGCAAAGCTGTTTATTACCGGACGTGCATCGGTATCGGATGACGAGGCGAAGCTGCTGTTCAGTAAGGCAGTTTCATTTGATGACATTCCGCGGGATGTATGGCTTCAGTTTGAGACGAAGGAGGCCTATGACCGGTTGCAGTCGGAGCTCTATCAGATCATTGACCGGCATGCAGGCAGCTCCTTTATAAAGATCTATATCCGGGAAGGAAAGCTCCGCAAGAATCTGCCGCCGCAGTTCGCGATTGCATCGGGTGGAGAAGCATTGGAAGAGTTGAAGGCATTACTCGGAGCGGAAAATGTAGTGGTAAAGGATAGAAAATAATGATTACGAGTACGGCAAATGCACAGATTAAGAATATAGTAAAGCTGCAGAAAAGCAGTCGGGCCAGAAAGGAACAGCAGGTGTTTCTGGTAGAAGGGATCCGGATGTTCCGGGAGATACCGGAGGCGATGCACCGGAAGACCTATGTAACGGAGGTGTGGACAGAGCAGCTCCCGAAGCATTGGCAGGAGGGCACCGAGTACGAGGTAGTCAGCGAGAATGTATTCCGTGAGATTTCGGATACGATGTCGCCGCAGGGTATTTTATCGGTGGTTCAACAGATGCATTATGACAGAGAGGCACTGCTTGGCACAAGCGGGTGTGTCCCATGCATTCTTCTGCTGGAGAATCTTCAGGATCCGGGGAATCTTGGAACAATTCTGAGAACGGCTGAGGGTGCCGGAGTTACGGGAATCATGATGAGCCGGGATACCGTGGATGTTTATAATTCAAAGGTTGTGCGGGCAACCATGGGAGCTGTGTTCCGGATGCCGTTTTATTATGAGGAACGGATTCTGGACGGACTTCACTGGCTGCAGGAGCAGGGAATCTGCTGTTATGCGGCACATCTGAAGGGAAAAGAATTTTACGATTATGATTATCGGACCGGCTGCTGCTTTCTGATCGGAAATGAGGGCAATGGTCTGACGCCGGAGATTTCCGGGACTGCGGACCGGTTGATCCGGATCCCGATGCAGGGCAATGTGGAATCTTTAAATGCGGCAACGGCAGCAACCGTGCTAATGTACGAGGCCATGCGGCAGAGACTCCGGACTGACGGAGATCATGGAAATATTTAACTATAATAGTACATCGGGGGAAAAATGTATGTAGATTTCCGACGGATTGTGTAATAAACTGTTATCGTGTCAAAATCATAGAATCATTGGACATACAATGATGATGAGATGAATGAGGCGAAAGGGATAAGTTATGAGTAAAGTAGCAATTATTACAGACAGTAACAGCGGTATTACACAGGCGCAGGCAAAAGAGCTTGGAATCTATGTGCTTCCGATGCCGTTTACCATGGAAGGTCAGGAGTTTTTTGAGGATATATCGTTAACACAGGCGCAGTTTTATGAGAAGCTGGAGGGAGAGACAGAGATCGCGACCTCACAGCCATCTCCGGAGGCAGTTACCAGTCTGTGGGATAAGGTTTTGAAGGACTATGATGAGATCGTACATATTCCAATGTCAAGTGGTCTGAGTGGCAGTTGTCAGACAGCCATGCTTCTGGCAGAGGATTATGACGGCCGGGTCAGAGTCGTAAATAATCAGAGAATCTCGGTTACCCAGAGGCAGTCTGCACTGGATGCGAAGGCACTGGCAGAGGCAGGTAAGACAGCTGCTGAGATAGAGCAGATCTTAATGGATACCAAGATGGACTCAGATATTTATATTATGGTGGATACACTGAAGTATCTGAAAAAGGGTGGAAGGGTCACTCCGGCGGCAGCAGCGATTGGAGAGATCTTAAGAATCAAGCCGGTACTGCAGATTCACGGTGAGAAGCTGGATGCGTTCGCAAAGGCGAGAAATATTAAGGCAGCTAAGACATTGATGGTGAATGCAGTCAAGAAGAATATTCAGGAGAATCTGGGAGAGATTCCGGCAGCCGATGCGAAGAATGCACCATGGATCGCAATGGCACATACACAGAATGAAGAAGAGGCGAAGCTCTGGCGCGAGGAGCTGCAGGAAGAATTTCCGGGATATGAGATTCATATTGATCCATTGTCCCTGAGTATTGCCTGTCATATCGGACCGGGAGCACTGGCATTGACCTGGACGAAACGTCTGGATATGGAGTAGAATGAGATAGAGCGGCAGCAGTGCGGTTGTAGTATAGAACAGTAGCTGGGTAAAGCAGATGAAAAGCATAAATAAAAGCTGAAACATTCTGACAACTATGCACATGATCCTGCAAATGTTACAAATAATCTGACAATTAATAAGAAAACAGCAAAGATTCAAATTATCAGACAACAATACGAATTTTTCTGCGATCTTTCTCTTTACAAATAAGAGAAAGTGCGATAGAATGGCATTGTTCGACGAGGAACGCACAGGGCGTTCCTCGTCTTTTTTCGTTATAGCGATGAAAATACAAGGTGTTTTATCGCTGTCAGAGTGACGATGGATGATAAAATTAGAATAAGGAAAGGACGTATGTTATGCAGAATCTACATCAGACAGAAGCGGATCAACGCCAGATTGGTATGTATGACTCCCGCTTTGAACATGACAACTGCGGTATCGGTGCCGTAGTAAATATCAAGGGTATCAAATCACATGGAACCGTTGATAATGCATTGAAGATTGTTGAGAATCTGGAGCACAGAGCCGGTAAGGATGCAGAAGGAAAGACCGGTGACGGTGTTGGTATCTTATTACAGATTTCTCACAGATTCTTTGAGAAAGCAGCCAGACAGCTTGGTATACAGCTGGGAAATGAGCGGGATTACGGTATCGGTATGTTCTTTTTCCCACAGGACGAGATGGAACGGAATCAGACAAAGAAAATGTTTGAGATCATTGTTGAAAAGGAAGGCATGGAGTTCTTAGGCTGGAGAGAGGTTCCGACCGATCCGTCCATTCTCGGAAGAAAAGCACTGGATGTTATGCCATGCATTATGCAGGCATTTATTAAACGACCGGAAGGTGTGGCAAAAGGACTGGACTTCGACCGGAAGTTATATATTGTACGCCGGGTATTCGAGCAGTCAAATGACAATTCCTATGTAGTATCCCTTTCCAGCCGGACGATCGTATATAAGGGTATGTTCCTGGTAGGAGAGCTTCGGCTGTTCTTCCATGATCTGCAGGATCCGGATTATGTATCTGCAATTGCACTGGTACATTCCAGATTCTCAACAAATACAACGCCAAGCTGGCTGCGTGCACATCCGTACCGCTTCATGGTACACAACGGTGAGATCAATACGATCCGCGGAAATGCAGACCGGATGCTGGCAAGAGAAGAAACCATGGAATCCGATTACTTCAAGGGTGAGATGCATAAGATCACACCGGTTGTAGATCCGGATGGCTCCGATTCCGCAAGATTGGATAATACACTGGAGTTCCTGGTTATGAGTGGTATGGATCTGCCGCTGGCAGTTATGATGACGATTCCGGAGCCATGGGAGAATAACCGGTATATGTCCCAGGCCAAGAAAGACTTTTATCAGTATTATGCAACCATGATGGAGCCATGGGACGGCCCGGCATCCATCCTGTTTACAGATGGTGATTACATGGGTGCGGTGCTTGACCGGAATGGTCTGCGTCCTTCCCGTTATTATATTACAACGGATGATTATATGATCCTGTCTTCTGAGGTCGGTGTTCTGGATATCCCGTCTGAGAAGATCCTGAAAAAGGATCGTTTACGTCCGGGTAAAATGCTTCTGGTAGATACGGTAAAGGGAAAACTGATCGCAGATGATGAGCTGAAGGAGAAATATGCACATCGTCAGCCATACGGTGAATGGCTGGACAGCAATCTGGTTACCTTACATTCTTTAAATATTCCGAATAAGAAGCCGGAGGAGTACAGTCCGGAGGAACGGGCAAGACTGCAGAAGGCATTCGGATATACCTATGAGGACCTGAAGAATCAGATTCTGCCGATGGCAAAGAATGGTACCGAGTCTATTCAGGCCATGGGTATTGACAGTCCGTTGGCAGTGCTCTCCGAAAAGCATCCGCCGTTATTTAACTATTTCAAGCAGCTGTTTGCACAGGTAACCAATCCGCCAATCGATGCGATCCGTGAGGAGGTCGTTACCTCGACTTCAGTTTATATCGGTAAGGAAGGCAACCTGTTAGAGGAGAAGCCGGAGAACTGTCATGTACTGAAGATTCATAATCCGATCCTTACCAATACCGATCTGATGAAGATTAAGAATATGAATGTGCCGGGCTTAAAGGCTGGTGTTATTCCGATTACCTATTATAAGCATACATCTCTGGAAAAGGCAGTGGAGCGGTTATTTGTAGAAGCAGACCGGTTATACCGGGACGGTGTGAACATCCTGATCCTGTCAGACCGTGGTGTGGATGAGAACCGGGTACCGATTCCGTCATTGCTTGCAGTATCAGCCATGCAGCAGCATCTGGTTAATACCAAGAAGCGTACCTCTGTAGCCATGATTCTGGAGAGCGCAGAGCCGAGAGAGGTACATCATTTCGCAACGCTGCTTGGATTCGGTGCATCTGCGATCAACCCGTATCTGGCACAGGAGAGTATCCGTGAGCTGATCAACAATAACATGCTGGATAAGGATTATTATGCAGCGGTTGAGGACTATAACTCTGCAATCATTCACGGTATTGTAAAGATTGCATCCAAGATGGGTATTTCCACGATTCAGTCTTATCAGGGTTCCAAGATTTTTGAAGCCATCGGACTGAGCCAGGAGGTTATAAATAAATACTTTACCAATACGGTCAGCCGGATCGGTGGTATCAGCATTCAGGATATTGAAAAGACAGTGGACCTCTTACATTCCGCAGCCTTTGATCCATTGGGACTGGCAGTCAACACCTGTCTGGAGAGTGCCGGTGAGCATAAGTTCCGCAGCGGCAAGGAAGAGCATCTGTATAATCCGCAGACGATCCATCTGTTGCAGGAAGCTACCAGAACCGGTAATTATGAGACCTTCAAGCAGTATACGGCACTGGTCAATGATGAGACGAAGCCAAAGAACCTGCGTGGTCTGATGGAATTCAATTATCCGGAGAAGGGTATCGATATCAAGGAAGTAGAATCGGTAGATTCGATCGTAAAACGGTTTAAGACCGGTGCCATGTCTTATGGTTCCATTTCACAGGAGGCACATGAAACACTGGCAATCGCCATGAATATGTTAGGCGGTAAGTCAAACAGTGGTGAGGGCGGTGAAGACATTGCACGACTGACAGTCGGAGCCGATGGCAAGAACCGCTGCTCTGCGATCAAGCAGGTAGCGTCCGGACGATTTGGTGTAACATCCAGATATCTGGTAAGTGCACAGGAGATCCAGATCAAGATGGCACAGGGAG
>CABQJA010000027.1 GCA_902464345.1 uncultured Clostridium sp. | reverse complement strand
TTAAATAAGCACCTGCCTCAAAGATCGGGTATCCCGGATTCGGCAGCAAGATGGTATCACCCGGATCCAGCAATGCCATTCCCACATGTCCCATGCCCTCCTGGGTGCCATGCACTCCGGTAATGCAGTCCGGTGCGATCTCTACGCCGAACCGTTTCTTATAATAAAAAGAAACAGCCTCCAACAGTTCCGGAATATCCCGGAGTGAATACTTATAATTCTCCGGAATCGCAGCTGCCTTGCAGACTGCCTCCATCACATGTGCCGGCGGAAGGAAGTCCGGTGTTCCAACGGATAAGTTGTACACCTTCTTTCCTTCTGCCAGAAGTTGTTCCTTCTTTTCGTTCAATTCCGCAAAGATCCCTTCCCGGAAATGATCCAGTCTCTTTGCCTTTAATGTAGTTGCCATATTACCTTGCTCCTCTATACCATATTAGAACCGGCTAGAGCAGACTTTTGATTTTTCGTTTATATGCGAGAAATGTATCACTCAACAGGAACTCGCCATCCCGCGGCTTCGGTTCCTCTATCACCAGCTCTGCTGATATTATAGCAGGTTTTCCGCTCATAATATAGATGCGATCTGATAATAATATTGCTTCGTCAATATCATGGGTAATAAACAGCGTCGAAAGTTTAATTTCTTCCATGACACCCAGGTACCATTCCTGCACCGCCGTCCGTGTCAGAGTATCCAATGCACTGAACGGCTCATCCAACAGTGCCACCCGATCTCCGCACATATAGGTGCGAAGCAATGCCGCCCGCTGCCGCATACCGCCGGACAGCTGTGACGGATATTTCAGCTCCGTGCCTTCCAGCCCAAACTGTTTGAAATAGGCTGCTGCCTGTTCTCTGGCTGCTTTCTTCTTAACACCTTTTAACACCAGTGGAAGTGCCACATTATCCTGTACCGTCTTATGCTGCAGGAGCAGATCCTTCTGCAGCATATAACTTAGATTTCCTGTCTTTCCCGTGACATCCTCATTCTCCAACAGGATCTGTCCCTGATCCGGCAGAACCAGACCTGACAGGATGTTAAACAGCGTGGTCTTACCGACACCGCTGACACCCAGAACGCAGACCAGCTCGCCTTCCTCCAAATGAATGGAAATATCCTGCAGGACCTGATTGTCTCCATATGCTTTTGTAATATGTTCTGCCTGTAATATCATAATGCTTCCTGTTCTATGACTCCTGCTTATTTGCTTAAATACTCATTGGTAAATCCGCAGTTTTCCGGAATCTCCTTCTCAGACAATCCGTTCTCATTTAACCAGTTGTAGAATGCATTCCATCTTTCAGGATCAATGTATCCCCACTGATCTACCTCTGCCTTATACTGATCTGCCAGCCATTCCTGACTCTCCTTTACCATTTCCGGATCCAGCTCCGGTACAGCCTCGCACAGAATGTCTGCTGCGTCATCCGGATTCTCGATCGCATATTCATAGCCCTTCCGAACTGCATTTAAGAATGCCTTTGCAGTGTCCGGATCATCTGCCAGAAAATCTGTATTTGCAATGATTACCGGGCTGTAATAATCGAACTCCGGTGTAATATCCTTGAAATAGAACATATTGGTATCCAGTCCGGCTACCTTTGTGGAAATACCATCCCATGCATAATATACCCAGACAGCATCGATATCCTGCTGCAGTGCAGTCGGAACATCGGTTACATATTCAGGGATCAGATTTACCTTGTCGAAATCACCGCCATCTGCAGTTACTACATTCTTAATGATCGCCTGCTCCAGCTGCAGTCCCCAGGTCGCATAGTTCTTGCCTTCCAGTCCCTTCGGTGACTCGATACCATCCTCCTTTAAGGAAATGATACCGGAGGTATTATGCTGGATGATCGCTGCAACAGCAGTTACCGGTACTTCTTCATCCGAGGTATACACCGGTGCCAGATAGTCCTGGAAATCAATACCAAACTGTGCCTGTCCGGATGCTACCATGGTAGTTGCTCCGTCTTCCGGCGGCTGTACGATCGTAACATTCAGTCCTGCTTCATCAAAATATCCCATCTTCTCTGCAACATACAGACCGGTATGGTTGGTATTCGGTGTCCAGTCCAGTACAAATGTAATGTCCTTTTTCTCACCGTCTGCGGCTCCGTTTGCCTGTCCGGAATTACCGCATGCACATAAACCTGCTGTCAATACACCTGCCAGTGCAAGCGCTGTAAGTTTCTTCCATATTTTCATTGTCTTTCTCCTATGTCTTTTCATATTAATGTCTGTTATATACTACTCTTTTTTCCTTCTGTTTTCTCCTGCACATTGGCATGCGCCCACGGCATCGCCTGATACTGCAGGATCTTCACCAATGCCATCAGCACAAGGCTGATTGCCGAAACCAGAAAAATAACCGCGAACATCTTATCATAACTGAAGGACTTCCGTACCTTTGTCATATAAACACCCAGTCCGTAAAATCCGCCCAGCCATTCGGATACCACAGCACCTACTACCGAATACGCCACTGCGATCTTCAGTCCGGAGAAGAATTCTCCCAGTGCCTGTGGAAACTTCACATGCCAGAATATCTGCCAGCGGTTCGCCTTCATAGACCGCATCAGTCGGATCAGATCCTGATCAACCGCCTGAAATCCATCGAGCAGTCCCACCGCGATCGGGAAGAAGGATGCCAGAATTACCAGCACGATCTTCGGTGCGATTCCGTAGGAAAACCACAGGATCAGCAGCGGTGCTACCGCTACCGGCGGTACGGTCTGACTGATAACCAGAAGCGGATACAGGGCCTTCTTTACCGGTTCAAACGCATCCATAAATGCGGCAGAAAGAAATCCCAGAATCACACCGCTTACAAGTCCCAGACAGGCCTCCAGCAATGTCACTCTTGCATGCCGCATCAGCAATGGAAAATCGCCGATAAATGCCTTTATCACCTTGACCGGTGACGGCAGCATATAGCCGGGAATCAGTCCCGTCATGCTGACCACCTGCCAGATGATCAGAAATACCAGGATTACGGTAATCGGAATCCAGTAATCAGTGATGCTTTGACGTTTTTTGATCAATGGTCAGCACCTCGCCCTCAGGCTTGTAGGTAATCTTCACATAGCTCATAACACTCGGGCAGCCTGCCTTGATTGCAATATACTGGCACTGCTTTACGATCTCCATGAGCTCTTCATAATCGCCTTCCATTGCAGTCTCGCACGGACCCACATAATAAGTCACGCCGGTGCTACGGATATACGCGATCACTTCATCTACGATTCTTACTACTTCTTCATCGGTACTTACACCCGGTAATACCTGAATTGCTACATTTGCGTTCATCTTTTTCCTCCTTATTCTTATGATAGAATGAACCATCACCCTGAAACAACGATGAGACAACAGCTCTCCGCTTCTCTGAAACTAAAAAATCCTTCCGTCTCAGGAAGGATTATCAACATTCCAAATAAGCGTCTGTTATAATATCTCCCTCCGCCAGCATTACCTGGATCAGGTCATGGGGTAATCCCCAAAGGATTAATGACAGGACTATGTCATTTCTCAGCCTAATTCCTTAAGCACTCCTGATTCGTAAGCCATTATATATCGGCGACTATGAATTGTCAAATGAAATTATAGATGCTATAATTATAGTAATTATGCATTTCATTTGTAACTAATGAAGGAGACTTACATGAATAGACGTTCTTTACGAATTTTGGAATATAATAAGATCATAGATATGCTGGTGCCTTATGCAGATTCCCCGATGGGAAAACGCCTCTGCAAGCACCTGTTTCCGTCCTCCGATCAGGAGGAGATCGTCCGGCTCCAGGAGGAGACCGGTGATGCACTGACCCGTATTTATCAGAAGGGTGGCGTCACCTTTTCCGGTGTGACGGATATCGGACTGTCCTTAAAGAGACTGGAGGTCGGTGCCACCTTAAGCACCAGTGAGCTGCTGGATCTGGCCCGCCTGCTGGATAATACCTTAAGTGTCCGCCAGTACGGTGTTTCCGATGATGACGCACACGAACCGGACTGTCTGGACTCCCGGTTTCTGGATCTGATGCCGCTGGAGCACATCAGCCGTGAGATCCGCCGCTGTATCCTATCTGCAGACGAGATCGCAGATGATGCCTCCTCGGATTTAAAGGCACTTCGCCGTTCCAAGAAACAGATTAACGAGAAGATTCATACACAGCTTTTAAATATTGTCAACTCACAGAACAACCGGACTCTGTTACAGGATAGTCTGATCACCATGCGAAACGGCCGTTACTGTATTCCGGTCAAGCAGGAATACCGGAGCAGCTTCCCCGGCATGATCCATGATCAGTCCTCCAGCGGTTCCACCTTATTTATCGAGCCGATGTCGGTAGTCAATCTGAACAATGAGTTAAAGGAGCTGGAGAATAAAGAGCAGCTGGAGATTGAACGGATCCTGGCATCCATCAGCGAGCAGGCAACCTTTGAATTGACCGCGATTCAGTGCAACATCAAGCTGCTGACCGAGCTGGATTTCATTTTTGCCAGAGCGAAATTCGCCAAATCCTATCTGGGTACCCGCCCGATCTTTAACGATCATGGCTATATCAATATCAAACAGGGACGGCATCCGCTCCTGGATCCGAAGACAGTCGTTCCGATCGATCTGACTCTGGGTGACACTTATCAGATGCTGATCGTAACCGGTCCGAATACCGGCGGTAAGACCGTATCCTTAAAGACAGTCGGACTCTTTACCCTGATGGGCCAGTCCGGTCTGCATATTCCGGCATTTGAGGGCTCGGAGCTCTGTGTATTCCGGGATGTTTTTGCAGATATCGGAGATGAGCAGAGTATTGAACAGAACCTGAGTACCTTCTCCTCTCATATGTCTAACATCGTGTATATCATTCAGCATGCAGCTCCGGATACTCTGGTGCTCTTTGATGAATTAAACGGCGGTACCGATCCGATCGAGGGTGCCGCACTGGCGATTGCTATCTTACGGCATCTTCATGCACAGGGTATTCTCTGTATTGCTACCACACATTACAGTGAATTGAAGACCTTTGCCCTCTCTACGGAAGGGATTGAGAATGCCAGCTGTGAATTTGATGTTGCCTCTCTGCGTCCGACCTACCGTCTGCGCATCGGCATTCCGGGTAAATCCAATGCCTTTGCCATATCGAAAAAGCTCGGCCTGCCGGATTATATCATTGAGGAGGCACGTACCCAGATCGATGCTCCGGCACTCGATTTTGAAAGTCTGATCAGCGATCTGGAGAACAGCCGCAAGAAGCTGGAGGAGGAAGAACAGCTCGTTGCTACCTATCAGGAAGAGGTCGAGACGCTGCGGAACCAGCTGAAGGCGAAGCAGGAGTCCATGGAGCAGCAGCGTTCCAAGCTGTTAAAGGATGCTAAGGAAGAAGCACGGGAAATCTTAGAGGAGGCTAAGGAGATCGCAGACCAGTCCATCCGGAAATACCAGAAATGGGAACAAAATCCTGCCAAGGCGGAAAACAAGCCATGGAAGCACAGCGCTCCAAGATCCGTGACCGAATGAAAAATCTGGATAAGGATCTGTCCCGTTCCAAAAAACAGCGTCGCTCCGGTCAGAATGCAGAGGATTTCCGCGTCGGCGATACCGTTTATATTATCAGCATGGATACTACCGGAACGGTTCTGGCACTTCCGAATGCAAAGAAAGAACTGTCCGTTCAGGTCGGCATCCTGCATATGACATTACCGATTACAGACTGCGAGATTACCGAGACACCGAAGCAGTCACAGACCAAGTCCAAGTCCTCCGGCCATCACCGGATGAATCTGGATCGTGCTGCCAATATCCGGCCGGAGATCAATCTGATCGGGTTAACGGTTGATGAGGCGATCTCCCGGCTGGATAAATATCTGGATGACGCTTTATTATCCAACCTGTCCCAGGTACGGGTCATCCATGGAAAAGGAACCGGTGCACTTCGCAAGGCGGTTCAGGATTATTTGAAGAAACAAGCACATGTCGCATCCTTCCGAAGCGGAGAATTCGGTGAGGGAGACATGGGTGTTACAATTGTGGAACTGCATTGATCCTTATATGCTTCCATATCACGCTGCACATTACAGAAGGAGATCTATATGGAAAAACAACGAATACTGATTGTCGATGACGACGAGAATATTGCAGAGCTGATTTCTCTCTATCTGGTGAAGGAATGCTTTGATACCCGGATCGAGGGAAACGGAAATGATGCCCTGCAGGCATTTCAGGAATATCAACCGCATCTGGTACTGTTAGATATCATGCTGCCGGGAATCGATGGCTATGAGGTCTGCACAGAAATCCGCAAGACCAGCCAGACCCCTATTATTATGCTGTCTGCCAAGGGCGAGGTTTTTGACAAGGTACTGGGCTTAAAGATCGGTGCCGATGACTATATCATGAAGCCTTTTGATTCCAATGAAATGGTGGCCCGTGTGCGTGCGGTTCTGCGCCGCTATCAGCCACAGGCACAGGCCATCACCAGTCCGGTCAATTCAAACATTGCTTCGGCTTCCCATACCGGCGATTATGTCGAGTATGACGGTCTGATCGTAAATATCTCCAATTATACCGCCATTATCGATGGCAAGACACTAGAGATGCCGCCAAAGGAACTGGAGCTCCTTTATTTCCTCGCCAGCCAGCCGAATCAGGTCTTTACCCGTGAGCAGCTGCTGGACCGGCTCTGGGGCTATGAATATATCGGCGATACCAGAACGGTTGACGTTCATATCAAACGTATCCGTGAAAAGCTCCCGGAAACCAAGTCCTGGTCCCTGACCACCGTATGGGGTGTCGGCTACAAGTTTGAGGTACTGTAATTATGAATAAACGCTTTTTTGACAAAATTGCATTGAGCTATCTGGTCATCATTGTAGTGGTTTTTATTGTCATTATCCTCTACGCCTCAAATGCGACCAGACAGAATCTGATCACAGAGCGGCAGACCACCCTTACCAACGAGGCCCATTATATTGTAGATCAGTTCATTCTCCCCTATCAGGAGAATGCGTTTACTGCCGATGAGCTGCAGGCGGAGTTTGATAAATTTCAGACGAACTTCAATATCCGAATCTGGTACTGTGATACCAACGGCGACCTTCTGATCGTCTCCCATCCGGAGGATTATGACTCCCTGCCTGAGAATCTGTATGCTCTGGATCCCTCCAAGGCTCTGACCAGCAGCTTCTTTAAGCTGGGGAATTTCTATGACACTTTTTCAGAGCAGATGCTCTCGGTCGGTGTCCCGATATCCGGCAAGAATTTTCACAACGCCGGTTCTGTTACCTTGCATGCACCGTTTAGTCCGTTGTCCGATATCATGCAGTCTATGATGCTTAATTTCACCGTTCCCCTTTGTCTGTTGATCATTTTATCCATGGTGCTTCTGATTTATCTGTCCAGAAAAATCATTGGTCCGTTGAATCAGCTGAATATGGTTGCCAAGGAATATGCCTCCGGTAATTTTGAAGTGCAGACCGGCATCACCTCCCAGGATGAGATCGGCGAACTGGCTGCCAACATGGAATATATGGCTTCGGAGTTAAGTAAGCTGGACGAATACCGCAGTGATTTCATTGCAAATATTTCCCACGACTTCCGTTCACCGCTGACCTCCATTAAGGGTTATATTGAGGCTATGCTGGATGGCACGATTCCGCCGGAAAATCAGGAAAAATATCTGAACATCGTGCTTTCAGAGACACACCGGCTGACCAAGCTGACCGCAAGTATGCTGGAGCTCAGTAAGTCCGATTCCTATGGTCTGCGTCTGAACCTGATCAATTTCGACATTCTGGAGGTCATTGATGCTACGATCGAGTTCTTTGAGCGTGAATGCCAAAAGCGTTACATTGTTATAAAGAAAAACTGTCAGACCAGTGACACCATGGTCCGGGCAGATAAGACCCGAATCCAGCAGGTGCTTTATAATCTGGTGGACAATGCCATGAAGTTCAGCCCGCATGGAGCTACGATCACGATCATTGTTACCGATGCCAATGAGAAGATCTTTGTATCCGTAAAGGATACCGGACAGGGAATTGATAAAGATAAACAGAATAAAGTCTGGAACCGTTTCTATAAAGCAGATACTTCCCGCGGAAAACACAAACAGGGGTCCGGTCTCGGACTGTCCATCATCCGTGAGATCATTCACGCACATGATGAAAACATTACCCTGACCAGTACCCCCGGTGTTGGAAGTGAATTTACATTTTCCTTAAAGAAAGCTCCAAATACCTACCATTCATGATGATGAAGCTGACCCTGCAGCTGGAATTGCTTAAATTCCTGCTGCCGCATGGCTTCATATGCCACAATTGCGACAGAATTGGCAAGATTCAATGAACGAATATCCGGCAGCATCGGAATCCGGACACACCGCTCGCGGTTCTCCATCAGAATCTCTTCCGGAATCCCGGCACTCTCTTTTCCAAACATCAGATATGCATTTTCTTCATATCTGACCTCTGTATAAACGGTCTTTGACTTGGTGGTTGCCATATAGACGACAGCCCCCGGATTCTTCTCCAGAAAATCCTCATAATTATCATATCGGGTTACATCAACCTTATGCCAGTAATCCATCCCGGCCCGCTTGATCTCCCGGTCTGTCAGACGGAAGCCCAACGGCTCGATCAGATGTAGCTTCGCCCCGATCGCCAGACAGGTTCTTCCGATATTTCCGACATTGCCGCCCTGCTCCGGCTCCAGTAATACAATATTAATCATTTCTATGCCTCTTATCTCTTAATCCTGCTTTACGCACAGATCCAGTTCTACAAAATCCGTATCATTGATATAGATTGGTATACACATGCTCGCAACCGCTCCAGATACCGTGAAGTTCCCCTCGCACATGGTCGGTGGAGTGATATCAATACCGATATTCTTCACAGAGAATGCAGTGGACGCATTTCCCATGATCATATTTCCAAGCTCACAGATCGCACTGGTTGATATTTCATCTAATTCCTTTACTTCCATAAACATCATCTTGGATGCGATCGTCAGTGCAACCGGTTTCTTAAACGCCAGCATTACCTGTCCCTGCATTTCTCCTGTCACACCGATCATAATAACTATGGAATCACTTGTAAATGTATTATTTCGAATATAAGGCTTGCCAACCTTAGGTGTCAGATTACAGGTTTCGCTAATGACCTTTGATGCAGCCATCAAAAATGTATTTATGTGTTCTGCATTAATTCTTGCCATTTCTTTCTCCTTGTATCTTATTCAAACTGTGATATAAAATGTTTAATCCGCCCAAGTGCTTCCTTTAACTCTTCAATCGAATATGCATACGAAATACGAAGATAGCCTTCCCCACAATCTCCAAATGCCGTTCCCGGCACAACTGCTACCTTCTCCTGGTATAATAACTTTTCTGCAAATTCTTCACTCTTCATTCCATACTTTTTAATACATGGGAATACATAGAATGCTCCAAACGGCTCAAAGCACTCGATTCCCATTTCCTGGAATGTCTGCATCAGAAAATGTCTTCTCTGATCATATGCCCGCACCATCTTCTCAATATCCTTATCCCCATAACGTACGGCATCAATTGCTGCGTACTGGCTATTGGTCGGTGCACACATAATTGCAAACTGATGAATCTTCGTCATCTGCTCGCATATTACCCGCGGCGCCAGTGCATATCCAAGTCTCCATCCGGTCATGGCATATGCCTTTGAGAAGCCATTGATCACAATCGTTCTGTCATGCATATCCGGCAGGGATGCAATCGAAACATGCTTCTGTCCGTAGGTCAGTTCTGCATAGATTTCATCCGACATTACATACAGATCATGCTTACGGATAACCTCTGCTATCTTTTCCAAATCCGGCCGTGTCATAATAGCTCCGGTCGGATTATTCGGGAATGGCAGGATGACAATCTTGGTCTTATCCGTAATCGCTGCCTCCAGCTCCTCTGCAGTCAGCCGGAACTCATTCTCTGCCTTCAGCTGAATGATCACCGGTACACCGTCTGCCAGCTCCACGCATGGAACATAGGATACATAACAAGGCTCCGGAATAATGACCTCATCTCCCGGGTCCAGCATTGCACGCAGTGCAATATCAATTCCCTCACTGCCACCTACCGTCATCACACATTCGTGAACTGGATCATAGGTAGCCTGAAACTTACGTGTATAATATTTACAGATCTCCTCCCGCAACTCCATCAGACCTGCATTGGAGGTATAGAATGTTTTTCCTTTTTCTAACGCATAGATGCCCTCGTCCCGGACATGCCACGGTGTGTCAAAATCCGGCTCTCCTACACCCAGCGAAATTGCATCCGGCATCTCACTTACAATATCGAAAAACTTACGGATTCCGGACGGTTTAATATTTATGACTTTTTTTGATAATGGATCTCTCATGGCATTACAGCTAACCTTTCTACTTTCGAATTATTCGTTAATTTTACTCCGTGTTCCTTGTATTTCTTCAATACAAAATGGGTCGCAGTACCGACAACCGCTTCCATTGGCGCAAGCTTACTTGACACAAACAGGGATACCTCTTTCATGGTCTTACCCTTTATGATCACAGCAAAATCGTATGCACCGGACATCAGATATACTGTATCTACCTCCGGATAGTTTGAAATACGCTCTGCAATCTTATCGAAGCCTTCACCCCGCTGTGGCGTTACCCGCAACTCGATCAGAGCGGTTACAAACTCATTATCCGTCTTATCCCAGTCAATAATAGAAGTATAGCCACAGATGACATGTTCCTTTTCCATCGCTGCAAGCTCCGCCGCGACCGCCGCCTCGTCTTCACCGATCATCGCCGCAATATCTTTTGCAGTTAACTTGCAATCTTCTTCAATCAGATTCAGGATTTTTGTTCTCATCTTGCTTACCTCAATTCCTATAGATTTTATATATATCATCACCTTTCGGTGGTGTTAAATATCTTGCATCTTCCTCATTTATTATGATTCTATCATTATTATCCGCAGTCTGTCCAATTAGAGTTGCCGAAATCCCAGCCTGCTCCAGTGCGTCTACCAGCTCTTCGCCGTTTTCTGTCACGATCAGCGCGCTTCCGCCGCCAAGTGCCATATACGGATTCAGATCAAAGAATTCACAGACCTCTACAGTTTCCTGCCGGATCGGAATATCCTTCAACCGGACCTTAAGTCCGCAGCCCGCACCTTCGCCCAGTTCCCACAGGGCCGCAAATACGCCGCCGGTCGAAATATCATGTATATACTTTACCGGGAATGCCCTACATGCCTTGAATGCCTTATGTATGGATAAGTCTTCGGATATTGCTCTCGCCAGATCCAGATACCCTGTCGCATACCGCTGCTTGAGCTCCTCCAGGTGGTCTGCCGTTAACATGGCAGTTGTCTCAAGTGCGGTCGTACCGATCATCACGATCTGATCTCCCGGCTGCACCCTGCGAATGCTCCATGCCTCCTCGTTACCCTTCAGCTCTCCATATGCGATCACTGTGATCATCGGAGCCCGAAGCTCCTCCAGCAGCTCTGTATGTCCGCCCGCATAAGAAATCGGGCATTCTTCATCATAAGTCGCGCACAGCTCTACGATATGCTCTACAATCCTGCGGATCCGTTCCTCTCCGCCCCTTGCCGGAAGCATGAGATTTACCATAACCGCCCTTGTGACCGCTCCACTGGTTTCCAGCTTATTTACAGCTTTCCAGAATGCGTATTTTTCCGCTTCCGCCGTATCAAATGAAATCGTTGCCATTGCCGTTACCAGCCGGTCTCCTGTTCCGCTCGTCCAGGCTGCATAATCATTGCCGATCCCGGGACCCTGTATCAGTCTTTCTGCATTCGAAGGTATCTGCTTCAGAACGGAACGCTTACACTGTACTTCCGTGATCTTTCCCGCCTTCATAGCTTCTGCCTCCTGTTATTGTGGTGCCTCTGTCGTTGGGGCTTCCGTGGTTGGTTCCTCGGTTGATGCCGGTTCGCCCGGTGTGTCTGTCGAAGTATCCGGTTCTGCCGGCGGTGCTTCCGTCGTTGCCTCCGGATTACCGATCACTACCCGTTCCGGTGATGAGCTGTAGGAGCTGGTATTCACCAGAATCTTATCCACCAACTGTCCATTCTCATATATGTATTTCCAAAGTCTTGCCCGATAACCGGTATGTGCTGTCTGCTTTACCTCCCGGTAATCTGCCGGCTGTGATTCGTCTACCGTCTGAATCGGATCTCCTGCCGGAATCACTTCCAGAATCTCATTCTTATACTCTACTCTCCGACCTGCGGACCGATACTCTTTTCCATAGATCGATACATGCATGGTACCGCCCGATGCATAGGCATATACAAAGATCGGGTTATCCGTATTATTTACGAACCGGAAATTTTTGGTGCCCTCATTCAGTGCCGCATCCGCTGACAACTGTACATAACCGACTGCCATGGAATGAGGATACCGCTCTGTCACCTCCAGCTCTGCATTCAGAACCGCATTGTATAAGGTGGTAGACACCTGACAGATACCGCCACCGATATCGGAAATAACCTCACCATTCAGATAAGCGCCTGCATAGCTCCAGCCGTTTGCCGTTGTAAACGGAAGCAGGTGTGACATGGTATCAAACTCTTCACCCGGGTAAACGACCACATTACTGATCTTATTTGCCGCATTCATAATATTATTATTTCTGGATGGATCTCCTGCCGAATAATGGGTATCAAAGGATCCCAGCACATCCGTTACGGATGCAAGCTCCTCTGAGCTGTGCTCCGGCACAAGCTCGTTGGTAACGACTGCAATCCGGATCATGGTCTCAGTCTCATTGACAGACCATGCAGATACAGCCTCCTTCAGCTTTTCAACCGTCTCGGCTGTGTTCAGCTCCTTACCGTTCTCACCCGGGACCACCTGCAGACTGCCATCTGAAAATACCAGTCCTGCGTTCTTCGCCGGTGTAATGTAATCGGACAGATTCTCATCCAGCAGTTCCACCAAATGCTCTTCATTCAGGCTCAGAGAAACCGGAATCTCTACTTTATTCTTAGCTACATCTGTGATCTCACGATACCGCTTTAAGATATTTCCCCGTCTTCCGTACTCATAAGCTTCCTCGACTGCCGCATCTACATCTGCCACCAGTCCAAGCTCTGCCATCGGAACACTGTAGCTCTCATCCTCCAGATCAAACTCTACGGTTACATTCCGCAGGGTCTCCAGATAGGATTCATACTGAGCCTTCGCTTCACTCGATGTCATACCACCGACCGAAATATCATCCAGATAAATTCCGTCATAAATGGTATCTCCTTCTGTCTCCTCTGCCGCAACCTTCTGCGGAGCCAGGCAGATCAAAAGGGCTGCCATTAAACAGAACAGACCATATACCGAAACCTTCTTCTTTATTTTCATGACTCTATCCTCCATACTTATAAATCCCATTTTAGCACATTCCAAATGCTTTTCAAGGAAAGAATTGCTTTGGTTTTCTCCGAAAATGTGATAGTATATTTTAAAAATCCTGCTTCCTATATTGCATTATAAACTTAGATTTGAAACCAGGATGCCTAATACCATGGCAATTACAATAATTGCTACAATAATGGAAGAAACGACCCTTTTTGTTTTTTTATTGTTGAAGTTAAACATAGCTATTTACCTCTTTCCGGAAAGGACCAGAATTATGCCAATTCCTTTTATTTTAATATTTGCAATCTTATGTCTTGTACTTATGCACAATCTCCGCCGCAGTCGCAGGATCGCAGAAAAGCGTTCCGCACAGTTCTGGGCAAATGAGGCTGCTGCAAATGAAACCAGACGTCAGGATATCTCGCAGCTGGATTATATTTATATCCCGCTGGAACTGCTTCCTTTCGGAACAGATCGCTCTGATTCATCCAGACACTGTGAAGATATCTTACATGATCTGGATTCCAAGAAAATCCTGAATCTGAATGCGTATACCAATACCGATCTGAAGCTTCAATACGGTGTTGCGAATCTCGCAT
Organism: uncultured Clostridium sp.; assembly: GCA_902464345.1. Taxonomy (GTDB): domain Bacteria; phylum Bacillota; class Clostridia; order Lachnospirales; family Lachnospiraceae; genus CAG-632. The sequence continues at coordinate 4,278 of CABQJA010000027.1, read as the reverse complement.
TTCTCTCGGAATGCGATGAACGATTCCTGCTTCTGATCCGGACCCTGTATCAATGGGCCTGCATCCTCTTAGAAGATGGCTATACCAAAGAAGCCATTCAGGTCGCCGAATACAGTATCGAAATCGGCTCCGATATCTCCGGCTGCTACTATATGCTGGCAGATTACTACCGTGCCCTGGGCGATGATGCCGCTCTGGATGCCCTGCGCAAATCTGCGGAAGCCATTACCGGTCTGCAGGCAGACTCTATTAAAGAATATCTTAACAAATCCCGGGAGTCTTAGCAAGGGATTTCTTGTGCCTTATTTCGTAATCACGGCAGACGGATTTCAGCGGACATTCCTCACATTTCGGGCTCCGCGCCGTGCAGATCGTTCTTCCATGCGTAATGATCTGGATATTGTACAGGATCCACTGCTCCTTCGGGAGAACCTTCATCAGCTCCTGTTCTACCACTACCGGATCATCACTCTTTGACAGACCCAGTTTCTTTGATATCCGTTTCACATGCGTATCTACCACAATACTCGGTTCATGATAAATATTCCCCCGGATCACATTGGCGGTCTTTCGCCCTACTCCATCCAGCTTTACCAGTGCATCCAGATCGGATGGCACCTCGCCTCCGTATTCATCGATCAGCTTTCTGGCACAGGCCTTTATATTCTTCGCCTTATTCTTATAGAATCCGGTCGAATAAATATCCTTTTCCAGCTCCTTCACATCACAATCGGCAAATGCCTCCAGCGTCGGATATTTTACAAACAGATCCTTTGTCACAATATTGACTCTGGCATCCGTACATTGGGCACTCAGCATCGTTGCGATCAGCAGCTGCCATGCATTCTCATGATTCAGATAGCATTTATATTCTGTTGAATAGGTCTCATTCAGGATCTGAACGATCTGTGTCACACGTTCCTTCTTAGTCATTGTCCTTTATTCCTCTTTTTGTCCTGCCAGATAATTAATAAACTGCTGTGCAGTTCTGCCGGAAATACCACCGTGGCTCAGTTCCCATTTATTCGCTTCCTTACATAATTCTTCATCCGATAAGTGAATGGTATCATACCGCTTTGCCAGCTGCTTAACGATCTCAAAATACTCCTTCTGGCTCGGTCTGGAGAAACTGATCGTAACACCGAACCGGTTCACCAGAGACAGCTTCTCCTGCATAGTATCGGAACGATGCAGCTCGCCGCCATTCTCATGCTCCATATCATCCCGGTCATTCCAGGTCTCCTTGATCAGATGACGGCGGTTTGAGGTCGCATAGATCAGCACATTGTCCGGCTTTGTCTCCACACCGCCTTCTATCACTGCTTTCAGAAACTTATACTCAATCTCAAACTCCTCAAATGACAGGTCGTCCATATAGATGATAAACCGATAATTCCGGTTCTTGATCTGTGCAATGATGGTCGACAGATCCTGGAACTGATGCTTATATATCTCGATCATACGAAGTCCCTGATCGTAATATTCATTAATAATCGCCTTGATACTGGTGGATTTACCGGTGCCGCTGTCACCAAAGAGCAATACATTATTGGCCTTTCTTCCCTGCACAAAGGCCTCCGTATTATCAACCAGCTTCTTTTTCTGTATCTCATAACCGATCAGATCATCCAGCATCACATCATCTGTATTATTGATCGGGCAGAATTCCACGCCATCCTCCTTATGCCGGATCCGGAATGCCTTATTTAATCCAAACATTCCTACACCATAGGCCTTGTAGAACTCTGTTACAATCCGGAAAATATCCTCTTCATCCTTTGCCTGCTCAATCTGACGGCTTACTTCCTGTACCTTTTCACTGACATTCTTGTTGTACATCCGTTCCTTCTTCACGATTGCCTTGTAATTGGAAATCGTTGAGAAGCAATCGATCTCCAGTGCCCGCTCGATTGGTCCGAAATCAAAATCAAACAGCTTCTTGAAAATCCGGAAATCGCTTTTTGCAAATGTATTTACCGTACCATCATTCGCGCCGACCTTTTCACAGGTAATACTGAATGAGTTTTCATTCGTAATCAGCAGAAATGCGAGATAATTATGCCACAGATTGGAATCAAATCCGTAACTGGTTGACAAATCCAGCAACCGCTTCATCTCCACATAAATTCTGGTTGTAAGGTCTGCTTTATCGTTGTCTGAAATCCCTTTGTCGAAATCCTCAAAAATACCTGCCAGGCGGAATAATATACTGTCTTCTCCTAAGTCCCGATATAAAATCAGCTTTGATACCTCTCTGTACATTCTCGTTTTATCCTTCTTTCTTCCCTGATTATGTGATTATGTCTGTTATACTATGTTTTCTCTGCTATTTCAATCTTTTCCTGAATTTAACTGTTGATGCTTTGAGGCTCATTCCATTCGCAATATATACAATATACGCAGAAACGTATACACCGGTTACCCATGTGTATACGTTTCTGTCCCTTTCGATTCTATATCCGTCCGTACTCAGATACTCTTATGCCTCTTCTTTCGGTTCTTCCATCTCCATCTGTTCCGGCTCTTCTTCTGATCCTGTTCCAACCGACGTTGACAGTCCGCCTACCATACCGGACATTTCTTCCACTGCAGTTGCGAATGCCTGAACCTTCTCCAGAATTACATTACTCATTGCCATACCCTCTTCTGAAGAGCTTGATACCTCTTCTGCACTGGCTGACAGCTGACTGATACTGTCGACAATGTGATTATTGGCACTGATTACTGTATCCACATTATCGGAAATGCTTCCGGTATAATCCTTCAGTTCATCAATGCTCTTGCAGGTCTCCATGAAGCTTTCATTTACCTTTTCAACCATCTCTGACTGAACCTGTACACTTTCAACCGTAACCTTCAATTTATCCATGGACTCTCTCGTTACTGCTGTCAGATCATTAATGATTGTTGTAATCTGCTCGGTCGATGCCTTTGTCTGCTCTGCAAGATTCCGGATCTCATCTGCAACAACCGCAAAGCCCTTGCCTGCCTCTCCGGCTCTGGCCGCCTCAATGGAAGCGTTCAGTGCCAGCAGGTTCGTCTGGCTGGAAATATCCAGAATTGCCTTGGTAATGCTGTTCACTTCATCCACATTCTCTGCCAGCTTCTGGATTGCCTCTGTGGTTTCCTCTGTCTGCTCATTCACCATACCGGTCTGCTCCTGCAGGCCCTCTACAGCTTCAATACCTTCACTGACGACATCATATACCTTATCTGTAATATCAATGATATCATTTGCATTCTGTGCGGTCACATCAATGCACTGCTTAATATCATTGGTCATACCTACCTGTCCCTGAATCGCTTCCGCGGTTGCCTCAGTGCTTTCGGCGATATTGGAAATTGCCTGATTATTACTCTCTACCTGCTGCACGATCTCTACCAGCTGGTTCGTAATATCCTCAAACCGCTCACTGATCACACCTGCGGTCATCTCAACATTCGATGCGACTGCCATCTGCTGCTCTGCCTGCTCTGTTACCTGTTGCTGGCTCTCTGCGATATACCGAAGCAATAACTTCGTTACCGCAAATGCACTGATGCATACCGCAACCAGTCCGATAATCTCCAAAATCGTGGAGTCCAGATTTGCTCTGGTCAATTCGCCTTTCGCTACCATTACGATCCACTTACCTATGTAAAGCAAAACGGAATATACAATGGAACATGCCACAGCGGTCGGATCCAGATAAAGCATCAGCACGATCAATGTCGGGAACAATAAGATGATCGGGTCTGTCGCTGCAAGGAATACCGCTGCTCCAAATGCGATCATCCATGCAATACAGAATACTAGCATCGCCTTCTTGCTCTCTTTGGCAATTGCATATCCTACCAGATCCACGATCAGCATCACTGCAACGATCACGATCACTGCAATGTCCCGACCCTTGGAATCACTTGTAACTAAATGTAATATTGATAACAAAATCATCAGAGCCTGAATCGCTGCCAAAACCGTCACTGTATACCGGTTGGCCCTGTGAAACTGGTCTGCTGTCATTTGTACCTTTGCTGTCTTCTCCATATGTCATAACCTCCTTAACCAATCTACTTTTGACATACCTCCATTTTAACACACGCCACCTTTTTTCACAACCAAGACTTCCACAATTCGACATGTTTATGCCGTTTTTAGCGCCGACCGAGGCGGATGCCGAGACCTCGAACCTTCGGGCCCTATGGGCCCGTTTTATACGCAAAAAGGGATCCTGCTTCAGGACCCCTTTTTGTGTATAAAAAGAGCGCGAGACGGGACTCGAACCCGCGACCCCGACC
>CABQJA010000026.1 GCA_902464345.1 uncultured Clostridium sp. | reverse complement strand
ATCCTGAACTGTGCGGTACGGAATGCCATAATAGTCACTAAATTCACGTCTATTCATTCCCATTTTTTCTCTTAGTTCTTTTACTTCTTTTCCTCTACTCATGGTCAATCTCTCCCGTTGACATAACGCATTGCGTTATTTAATGGTACCCGATATAAGTTATTTTGTCAATCCGCTATATTTTCACCTCCCATCAAATTTCACCCATATATTTTTATAAAACAAAAAAGACAGATCCACGTTCCCCCTACTCCTCCTCATACGTCTGCTGGAATATTTCCTTCTGTATCACATAGATATCCCGGATGTCCTCTTTCCGGATAGCCAGATAATCCCCCGGTCGTCCGAGGAAGTATTCCTGATCCCGGTCCACCGGGTATACCCGTGTCCGCCTGGTCAGCTCCTTCGCATAGATTCCGGCTCCCGGTTTCGGATAGCAAAGATGTGCGACCTCATCCAGACTGATATATGCTCCCTCCGGCACCGTTTCCACCGCCGGCAGGAAGTCAAGCATCCGTTCAAATACGTCTAACGGCTCCTCTGTCGGTTCATAAGTCTTCTCAAACTTCTCTTTGGTAATATCATATACTTCGCCGCGGCAGCCGATCATGATATAAATATTCTCATCGGCCTTCACCGTTAGTCCCGCTTCGTTTTCCAGTGTCTTCATGCAGATCTTATGTCCCGGCTCCGCCACATCCGTTGACCGCACATATGCCCATGAAATCTTCCGTTTGCAATACGACTGCATGGCATAGATTTCCTCTGCATGGGTTTCCGCATAATCCTCTACCCGGATGCGGTCACAATCCTGATAATAAGAAGCTGCCATCTTTAGGAAATATTCCATGGTATCTGTCATATCTTCTCCTGACATCTGCACCTTCAGGATCGCAGATGATATTCTGCCACTACCGCAATTCGCAGTACCCTTCACCAGACCAAAATCTCCGATCAGATAATCCAGAAAATCCAATGCCCGCACGCTCTTCGTATCACTTAAGAACAGGAGCTGTTCCTCCTCCTGCGTACTCCACGCCAGCAATAACATATGACAGGAGAATGCTTCCAGCTGCTCTTTTCTGGCCTCATATACCTGCTCCCACTGGTCTGACACCATCTGCTTTGCCAGTTCTTCTCCCTGTGTATCATCCAGCTCAATCATGACCAGAGGTGCCTCTGCATAGCAGTATTTCCGCTTCATGCCGTCCCTGTTCAATTCATCCTGTGTAAATCCATACTTATCTACTGCCATCTGCTTCTCCTCACTATCTATCCTCTGTCCTTTCATCCGCGACACGTTTTCCTGTCAATTTATTCAAATCCATGTCACCTTGCACTTCCTGTTATTTCTCCCGCTCCTCCGTCACAAATTGCCCGGAGAATGTCTGGAAACTATGACTCACATGGGTAAAATGCAGTACCACCCGGTCAAACTGACGCTTTACCACCTTGGCGTACACACCGGTAAATACCGCATGCCCGTCTTTGGTCGCTGCGAAAATCTCCACATCCGAGAACACCTTTAAGTCTGCCTGGAAATCATCCAGCTCCACTACCGCACGTTTGCAGGAGAACTGTACCAGTCTGGCCGGAAGCGGTTCCTCCTGAATCAGCTTTCCTTCAATCGGATACAGATTAAATAAGATCCAGTCATCCACCGGAGTTAATACGTCAAACTCAACATTGGCGATCAACAGCTGATACTCGCCGCCGATACCGATCACCTCATTTACAATGACCGGTTTCTGGATGCCCTTTGCCGTAATCTCCATACGGTTATGCACCTCTACCGGACAGCTGACCTTCTCCAGACTCTCCGTGGAGATCAGCACCTGTCCACCGACACTATAGCTCTCGATGCGGGAGCACTCATTTACCACCCGCCCGATGACGTTATAACGCATCATCTTCTCAGAGCCTACATTTCCGATAAATGCCTCCCCGCGATGGATACCGATTCCCATTTCCAGTGCCGGATATCCCTTTCTGGCACAGTAAGCATTCACCTCGCCCATAAGATTCTGCATCGTGATGGCTGCCGCTATCGCTTCTGCGGTCTGTTCCTTCGATGGCAGCGGCGCACCAAATACAGCTAAGATCCCATCTCCCAGAAACTCAATGACTGTCCCATGATACTGCGTGATCGCCTCTACCATTTTCCCGAAAAACAGATTCAAAAGACCAGTTACCTCCTCCGGCTCCAGCTCCTCAGACAGAGAAGTGAAGCCCCGCAGATCTGACATCATAACCGTCAGCTCCCGCTTCTCTCCACCCAGAGCGGCTCCTTCCGAGTTCTCCATGATCACATCAATCACTTTATCCGAGAAATAACGTCCCAGAATCAGATGCAGCAGCTCATTTCTGGACTGCAGCTGCTCATTTAACCGTACGATCTCTCTGGCTGCCAGCAGATCACCGGCCTGCTTTTGCAGCATTTTCTCATAATTCTTCGTCACCTCATGCTGCCATGCTGTCTGCTCGATCCGCACAATATCCGAATGCACAAACGGCTTCGTCAGAACAACCATTGCACCATGCTCATAGCATGACTCGTCTATCTGCCTGCTCCGCTCCTCCACTATGAAGAAAACAGGCACTCCTGCCAGTGCCTGCTGATTTTTAAGCAATGACAGCAGGCGGAATTCTCCTGCCTCTGCCATCTGATAATCCATAATAATAAGCGACGGGGTACTGATCCGGGATCGTTCTCCCCGGCTCTGTGCCTCGACTGCCTTCTCAACTGCCTCAACCGACAGCATACAGAAAGCCCGCATACTTCCGGTCGAGTTTATCTGTCTCTGTGTATCTATCATTTCCTTCCGGTCGCTTCCTACAACCCAGATCAACTTCTCCAATACGCACTTCCTCGCTTTCTCATATGCTTGATTTCCGTCCGTCTTAATGCTTCGAATGCCATGCATCCTTTCCCTTCTTCGCAGTTCCGAGTGCTACACTCTTGCACGCATCACACAGGGTACCGGTTCGGATCGGTGCTCCGCAACGTTCACACGGAACCCGTATCGTGGAGCTTTTCGGAATCTCCAGATATTCCTGCTTAAAGAAATAATTGATCACCCGGCGCGGAACTCCGGTCTCCTTCTCGATCACCAGTGCCGGTGCCATTCCGACCTTATCCAGATAATTCCGGACGGTCTGATAATCATCATAATTCTCTGTACCGCAATCATCACAGCGATAAATGCCCATGGATACGTTGCTCAGGTTCTTGCTTCCGCAGTTTCTGCACGTAAGCGGGATCCGATTGATCCGAAGCGCATTTGTATTCCGCGGCTGTCTGGCAAAGCTCATATGCGACTGTCCGGTCACTGCTTCTGCTGTCGGTTGTTTCTGCACATGCCCGGCTGCCTCTGTATCATCCACCTCTGTACCATCCGAAGTCTCCATCGGCTGTGCCAGATATTTTAACTCTTCCTCCAGCTCTCTCATTGCCATTTCCGGATTCTGTGCATAATAGATCATCTGCACGTTATTTAAATAAAATCGAAATGTCTCATTTAACGGTGCATCATCTATCTGAAACGGAATAATGTTCTTCCGCTCGGAAATCGCACTGTCTGTCTCCTTCTCCACCCAGATGGAATCCTGCGACCGCTCTGATAAGAACAGTAAGAACACCTCACATTCCCGAATTGCCTTCGGAATCTCCTTTGCATAACTGGAACCTGCCGGAATATGCTCCGGTGCCTGCCAGCAGTAGATTCCCATTTCTTCTAATTTATGTACAATCCTATCCACGAAAGCTCGATCTTTGGAACTATAACTGATAAAAACAGATTTTCTGTCTGCCATATTTCTGCCTCCTATACCTGTAATTTTCCCTATCTCCCTAAGATACGACCCGGTTTCGCCCAGTCTCTTTTGCCTCATATAACTTCACATCTACATATTCAATATTCTCATCTGCCGGAATATCCGCATCCAGTTCGCGGACACCAAACGACATCGTTACCCGGATTTCCTCTGTTTCATATGGACACCCCTGTGCCTCTACCGTTGTCCGGATCTCCTCTGCCAATTGAACCGCCTGCTCCAGATCTCGTCCCGGAAGCAGCAGGATAAACTCCTCACCACCCCAGCGGATGACCTCTCCATTCCCCCGGATACTCCTCTGTAGAATATCTGCAATATACATCAGTACTGCATCTCCGGCCGTATGTCCATAGGTATCATTTACCTTTTTAAAGAAATCAATGTCACACATGATCACGGATACCGGCTGATTCCGCAACGCCGGTCTGACACTGTCACTGTAATACTCATAGAACCCTCGCCGGTTCTTAAGTCCGGTCAGCTGGTCTACCTGTGCCTCATGATATAACAGATGGGACTCTAATGTCTTGCCGCAATAAACGGCAGCCAGCCGGAGCCGGTTCACATCCCGCTCGTCAAACCCATCCGTGCCGTTCTCACTCATCTTATTAATCGCCTGAAAAGCACCGATCACCTTACCCTGTGTATTCGTAACCGGTATACATAAAATCGAACGGGTCTTGTAGCCGGTCTTGCGATCCACCTCCGGATTAAACCGGCTATCTCCATATGGATCATTGATCAATATAATCTCATTATTTCGAATCGATGCTCCGACAATCCCGGAACCCTCCGGAACAATGATTTGATCACTGTCCAGTGCCGCCAGTGTCCAATACTGCTTTCTCTTTACGTCCCAGTACCAGAAGGATGCCCGGTCCGAATTCACCAGACACCGCCCCATATTTGTCAGAAGCATCAGGGTAGAAGAAAAGCCTCTCTCATCCACCAGCTGATTCATATACCAGAATATTTTCTCCAGAAGTTCTTCGGAATGAAGCACCCTGCCCGGAATCTTCGGCTGTATCTCACCCTTGCCAAAAGCCTCCAGATATTGAAGGGACTTCGCCTGATTCTCCGGCTGCGTAGTCTCGATCAGTACACTGCACTCCGCAAATCGAGTCCGGTAATACTCCATAAACCGGTGCCAGTCAATCTGTCCCTCTCCCAGTGCAAGGTGCTGATCCTGTTTCAGATTATTATCATTGATGTGCAAATGCTTTATATACGGCGTCAGCTCTTCGATCCAATGTGCAATATCACTGCCATATATCGTTGCATGTGCATAATCCAGGCACACACCGTAATTCTTATACGCCTTCAGCTCCTTCGATATCCGTGTCAGGATCCGTGGATCGGAATCAAACATATTCTCCAGATAAATCTCAATCTCCGGATACTGCTCCAGCAATGCCTTCATATAAGAAACGGTCCGTTCCACAATCTGATTCTCATAAATCTCACCACAGACCATCGGATTCCAGTTCGTGTGGAATACTACACCCTTCACATGCAGCTTTCTCGCAATCTCCATGCTCTGATGCATCCGCAGGTTCGATATCTCACGGATTTTTGCATCGTTGCTGAACACCGTCACATCAAAAAATGCCCCATGCATCGTACTACCTTCCGGAAGCCCGGCCTTCAGATACCGATTGATCACCGCCTGCTGCCGTTTCTCATCATCCAACAGCTGCGGATCAAAGAAATCATTGATTTCGAATCCCACATTATATTTTTCTGCAAGCTCCAGATGTTCCGCCAAACGTTCCACTCTGGATACAATTAAAAACCGCCCCATATCTTCTCCTGTAATCTGCCTTCCATTGCTGTAAATACTGCCATTATTTTACCATGAATCCCACACAAATAAAAGAGTGGTGTACGGTTTTCTCCCTTTAAACCCGCTCTCCATAAAGCAGGGTCGCTTTCCGGTCCTTCTCCTCAAAATGACTGTCCATATATGCCAGAATCTCTTCTCCTGCCTCTACGGTTGCTTCCGGATTTCCCAGATATGCCTGTAACTCCTTTCGATCATTTCGAATCTGCTTTAGCAGCTGCTGACACTCCCGCTCTTCCTCTGCCAGTGTATAGACACCGGTTGTCTGCAATTCTTCATATGTATACCGTTTCACCCGCCGATTGTAAATCATCCGAAGCGGTGCTGAGAAAACGCCCTGATGCGTCAGAAAGGAGGCCAGTTTCCGAAGTGCATTGAACACAAAAAGCACTGTCATAACACTGAGTAACAGAATCGGCCACATGGCAAAAACTGCGCCATATCCACTGCCTCTGGTAAAAATCCACATAGTTGTCGCAATCAATGCCAACAGGATTGCCACACCGAGACTTAATCCGATTGCCCATCCCAGATTCCGCTTCCGCATCCGAATACAATCTGCCTTCTGTTCATAGACATTCTCCAGATAGTTTGTTCTCTGTACTGCTTCCATGACTTTATAGCGCATAGCTCCGGTTTTCGTTTCCTCCGACTCCTCAAACTCCTCTGCATTAATCTGAAACTGCATTGCTTTCTCCCCTTTTTACCTAAAATTACTGCCAGAACGGGCTGCCGCTTACCGGATCCCAGGTCAACATACCAAGAACGAGCAGCAGGACAAACCATGTTGCCGCAACCCCTACGATTCCCATATTAATAATCCCCATGATCAGGCCTATGCTTGTCCGCTTCTTATGAATCGTATCCCAGATTCCCCATGCAATACATGCAAATGGAAGCATCCCTGAAAGCATTACGATTTCCGTCTGAATCCTGAAAGGAATCGGCAGCACTCCGACAAACACTTCATATGCGATACAGATTGCCCCCAGCAGATTGCATATCGATAACACGATCAATACCGGATTCTGCCCTTTCTTCTTATATTCCTTTTCCATTGTCAGTCCCCCTTTTATCTTTCATTCTGTCCTTACCTACTATAGTTACATATTCTGCCAAATTATGCAACCAAAACACATAAAATAACCCTCTTTATCAGACGCTCGACTGCCTGATAAAGAGGGAAATGATTCCGGCTTATACAAATCGCTTTCTGCAGAGTATCTATGCCAGATATAGGTATACCATCATGTAATGGCAGAAGCTTCCTGCCATACAGAACAGATGGAAGATTTCATGGGAACCGAAATTCTTATGTTTTTCATTAAATGCGGACAGCTTCAATGCATAGAAGACTGCACCCGCAGTATAGAGGATTCCTCCGGCAAGCAGCCAGCCAAACGCCTGAATGCCTGCATTACGGATAAAGAACGGTGCTACAAACATACATAACCATCCCATTACCACATACATCACAGATGATACCCACTTCGGACAGGTTACCCAGCAGATTTTAAAGGTAACACCCAGCGCCGCCACACTCCAGACTGCCGCCAGCAGAATATACCCCAGCCGGTCTCCCAGCCCGATAATGCAAAGTGGCGTATAGGTTCCTGCGATCAGCACCGAAATCATGGAATGATCGATCTTCTTCAGCACCTTGTTCACCTTCGGCGATATATCAAAGCTATGATACGAGGTACTGGCTCCGTAAAGCAGGATCATACTGGCCATGAATACAGTTACTGCCGCCACACCGGAGCCACCGGTGCTTTGTCCGGCACGCTTAATCAGTGGAGCTGTGGCAGCAGCCGCCATAACCATAGCGATAAAATGTGTAATAGCACTTCCCGGATCCTTGATCTTATGTTTCCGGATTGCCGTTTCATATCCTGCGTTTCCTGTTCTCGATTTATCGTTTGTCTTCTGAATTGCTTCCACATAGATTACCTCCCTTACAAAAGTCCTTGTAGTTCCTTGTCTACATAGGGTATACTTTTCTTATCGTGTACTTGTTGCATTTATGCTACTATTTTATGCTGATTTTTCATGTTGTAGTTTCAATATTTCATCACGTGGTTTTCAAAACTACATCTTGTTGAATTGATACTATCACATATATTCATCATATGCAAGTGTTATTTTTATTTATTTTTTCCGTTTTAAAAATTACTATTCAGGAGGTCTAACCTATGAGATTTGCATTAACACAAATGAATATCGTATGGGAAAATCCTGTTGAAAACCGTCGTCTTTGTACAGAATTGACGGAACAGGCCACCGCACAGGGCTGTGACTGGATCGTTTTTCCGGAAATGACATTGACCGGATTCACTATGCATCCGGAATTGTTCGCAGAACCGGAAGGCATCGGCTGCTCCACTGACGATTTTTTCTGCAGCCTCTCACGCAGCTTGTCCATCGGTATTATCTACGGATATATCGCTGCCCATGCTGACAGCTATACGAACCGGCTGGTTTATGTCCGGGACGGCATGATCCTGCAGGAGTATGCGAAGCTGCATCCGTTCTCCTTCGGCGAAGAATCCAAACATTACATTGCCGGAGATAAACTCAGCATCCTGTCTCTGCCCGACATCTGCATGTCCGGATTTATCTGTTATGATCTGCGTTTTCCGGAGATTTTTCAGGCAGTTTCCCGCCAGGCGGAACTGATCGTTGTTATCGCCAGCTGGCCGGCCGGACGGATCGCCCACTGGCATACCTTGCTGCAGGCACGTGCGATTGAGAACCAATGCTTTATACTCGGTGTAAACCGGACGGGACATGGCAATGGCATCTCCTATACCGCAAGCTCTGCAGCCTACGCACCGACCGGAGAGCTCCTGGCACCTGCTGCCCCTGCCGATACCGGCACTCTTTATGCCGACCTTGATCTATCCGATGTTGCCCGCTACCGGGAGAGCTTTCCGCTGAAAGCCGATCGCCGGGAGTCTCTTTATCAGACCTTTTATCACTAAGTTTTTTCATCCTTTATTCCGATATATATATCAGAATATTTCGGGAATAAAGGAATGATACTCTATGTCAAACACATTAAATCATATATCCAACATAACGACCGGACAGAAGTATTATACTTCCGGCACAAATCAGACCGATTATGCAGTCGGTGACCTTCTGACCGGTACGGTTTTGCAGGGTGGTGAGCATCCGGTCGTAGAGATGAATGGCACCCCGGTTCAGGTGCGCTCAAATGCACTGAAGGATGCACAGACCGGAGACCGGATCTATCTTCGCATTACCGGAAGTAATTCCTCTGAGATCACGCTGAAGCTGATCGATCAGCAGGAACAGTCGATCTATACCAGAAGCGGCACCATGCAGACAGAGATCCGCCGCAACACCGCACGCTTCGTTGATACCTGGAACGAGACCTGTCCGGATGCAGACACGAAGGCTGGTCAGTTGAAGGAGGATGCCGAAGAAGTATCCCGCAACCTTTCAGAAGAAGAGCGTGCTAAGCTCCGCCAGATGGGTATTGAAGTATCTGCATCTAATATTACCTTTATTAAAAGTCTGCTGAGCCAGATGCGTGGCAAAGAGCAGGATGATCAGCTGCAGCAGGCGATTAATAGTGTCCGTAAGCAGATCATCATTGAACAGCCGAACGAGCATCCGGAGGCTTTCCGGATGGTTGTCGGAGATACCTCCTTTGATCTCCCGGAGGCCTTAAATCAGTTAAACGATCAGCTCCCACTGACGAAGGAACAGGCTGTTTACTTTATCCAGAATCAGGCTCCGTTCAGTCCGGATGAGTTATATAAATCTGCATACAGCAGTAAATCCATGCCAACACGGAAAGCTATATCTGACGAGGATTTTGCACAGCTATTACCACAGATTGACCGGACACTGCAGGCTGCAGGACTGGACATCACACAGGAGCAGCACGATGCTTCTCGGTTCCTGTTGGAGTACCGGCTCCCTGTCACAACGGATTCCCTACTTACCTATCAGGCGATTCAGGATCTGAATACAAACGGCTTTACCATGGATAATCTCCGCACTCATATGAAGGATTTAATTGCAGAGACCAAGATTTCTACCGGAGCTTCAGACACTTCCATCACAGTTTCTGATATGAAGCACTTGTTTGAAAACAGCGACCAATATTTTCCGGCACCATCTAAGGTAGCGGATGCTATCATGGATGATCTGAATCGAATTACGGATACGGATATGGCGGCATTTGCAGCCAGTGGATTACCATACACCTTGGAAACGCTTTCTGCCTTTAGCCGCCAGCATACGGCCACATCCGGAAATAATAGCTCTTCTGATAATACACCTGATGCTGCTTCTGCTACCGGCATCTCCGATCTGACCGCGCATCGGCAGTTAGAGGAGCTGCGACTGAAAATGACCTGGAGTGCCGGCTATGCTCTGGCATCGGAGGATCTTCATATCCGCACCAGAGATCTTACTCAGGTCGTGGATGCCCTGCGCGAGCAGGAAACTACCGCCTACCGTCAACAGATGGCCGCAGACGGCATTCTGCCTACCAATACGGAAATTGCCCTGATTCAGGAAACCAACCATAAATTAGCAGAACTTCCTGCCCTCCCGGCCGCTGCAATCGGGCGTACATGGGTCTCCGGCTCCTTTACCATCCAGCAGCTGCACACGGATGGTATTCAGGCTCTGTCGGAATACCGTACCTCTTCCCAGGATGCCCTGAGCTCTTATGAGACCATGATGACCACACCCCGCAGTGATATGGGTGATTCCATTCATAAAGCTTTCCGGAATGTAGATCCGATTCTGAACGAGCTGCAGCTCCCTGTTACAGAGGCCAATGCACGGGCTGTCCGGATTCTCGGATACAACCGGATGGAGCTGACTCCTGAAAACATTTCGCAGGTAAAGACTGCCGATCAAGAGGTCCAGACTCTGATCCGAAACCTACAGCCTTCGGTTGTCCTGCATCTGGTGGAGGATGGCATTAATCCATTAAATATGCCGATTCAGGAATTAAATGCAATAGCAGAAGAATATATTGCGGATGCCGATGTGGCATCTGATGAGAAATACAGTACCTTCTTACAGAAGCTTGACCGCCGTAAGCAGATCAGCAGAGAGGAACGTACCGGCTATATTGGCATTTACCGGCTGATAGATAAGATTACCCGCTCTCAGGGAAAAGATATCGGGACCCTGGTTCGTAACGGACAGGACCTGACCCTGCAAAATCTCCTGACGGCCCATCGAAGCAATCGTTCCACCGGCATGGATACCACCGTCGATGAAACCTTTGGTGGAATTGATGTGCAGACAACCGGCACAAACGATTCCGTTACAAATGACATTCAAAGTCAGATTGAACGTGGCACACAGACCGCTTACCAGTCACAGCTGGTGAAGAGTCTGCGGGATGCTCTGTCTCCAGATATCATTGATTCCATGGTGCAGGAGTCTGCTTCGGGAGTGACTCTTGAAGAATTTCTGGATCGTATTGAGAAACAGCTGACAACAGAGGCCCCTACCGACAGTTCGACTCCTGCTGCTGAATCCATGGCAGATCATACCCCGGATCTGTCTGCTTTCGATGGAACCGATTATCAGCTAATGCAGGATCTGCAGCTTCTGCCAACCATCAACAATATGGAAGCCCTCCTGCAGTTAACGAAAGGAAATGGAATATTCTTCCAAAACCTGTCAAATACAATTCAGAGCCTCGGTGGTTCCGCCGATACCGCTCGTAGGAAATTATCACAGCTGGATGAAGCTTTATCCTCACCGGAGGCAATGGAAGCAGCTTATTCCGACCTTGAGCAGACAGCGGCCGCAGCAGCCGAAACTGCCGAGCAGGCCGGTACGATTACTGCCCGTGATATTCAGGCATTAAAACAGATTCGTTCCGGTCTCCGCATTCTGGAGAAAATGAGCCGGCATGAACAGTATCAGATTCCGATGGAAATGGATGGGGAATGGGGCGTTCTGCATTTATCCGTAATTCAGAATTCCGGAAAGAACCGTAGCCTGCAGGCGAGTCTTCCGACCAGACAATATGGTCTTCTTCAGGCAAATCTGGAATGGAATGGAACAGACTGGGATACAACTCTGACAGCGGAACGTTCAGAGGGTGTGGCATTTCTGGAGCAGAATCGGGATGCATTTGCAACAGCGCTGGATGCGATCACCCGGACAGCTGCCTCTGCAGGCAACACCATTTCTGCAGGAACTACTTCCCCGGAAGCTCCGGATACTGCCGTTGACGACAAGCACCCTGATTCGGATACTGCCCCTTCTACGGATGAGATGTATCAGATTGCAAAGAAACTGGTTGTATTCTTCCGACATATTTTGAAATAAATCCTCCCATGATCAGCCACAGGTATGACCACTCCCACATGATATCACGAAAGCTGTCTTCCATATATTCATAGATATCATCCTGGTCATAGCCTGTCATTCTGGCTATCACAACCATATAGTCCCTGACCGTGTGATAGGATAATGAATGATCCGCATTCCTATTATAATTACTGAGCCATTTCAGGAATATTCCCTGCCGTATCACGGTATATTCCATGCAGATCCATTGAAACATCACAACCATTGCTTCAAGATCTGAGTCCGGTATCAGCATATTGGTAAATATTTCAGATAGCAAATAATTTCTGAACAGATTTTCATAGGCGGAAAATACCTCTTTAAACTCATCCATATGCATATCTGTATTTTCTTCCAGAATGTTTTCCGCCTGACAGGATACTGCTTCTATATATTCGGTGTATAAGCCTTCTTTCCTGTAATTATATGCAATATCAAGCCACAACTCGTTATTCTCCCGAAGGCAATCCTCTTCATCAGAAGTCAGCTCGCTTATGGCATGATATATCTCTTTAAGGTTATCGGCGCTTTCATATGCCCGGATAGCATCCGGTGTTATTTCGGCTTTCTCATATATATCGAGCAATATATAAAATGCCATCAGCAATGCAGAATTAACATCATATCCCCTGTTTCCTATAATGTGCATCATAAGATTCCGGATCTCAAAACACAGATCTCCACTTGCTTTATCCAGATTTTCAATTACAAGCCCATCGCTCTTATACAAAAAGTCGATCACTTCCGGACAGCAGGATACCAGGGACAGCTCCCGTCTGTCTTCAAATTCATGCACCTCCCTCGGAAATACGTGACAAGTTTCAGAAAGCATATCTTCTCCAAAGTCTATCACCAGACTGCACAGCCCTTCCTGCAGATAAGGGCAGCGTCCATTCTCATTAAGCTTTATAATTCCTTCGCTGCCGTTTTTCTTTACATTTACATCCAGCCTTTTCCCATCTAAAGTAGTTTTCCTCCACTTTGCAAGCGTCTGCTCATCTACTGCGATTTTCCATTGCATACAGCAGGTCATACTGCATCGATCGGCAATGCACTTAAATTCCTCATAAAAATCCGGTTTTATATCCATACTCTATCCCTCTGAACTTTCATTATATCCCGATATTGCTTCTTTCCTGTGCATAACATGAATCCCAATATGTCCGATTCCAAGAATAACCGCTGCTCCGATCACAATCACATTTCCGGAATAAATACCCAGTAACAGACACGCAATTACCGGAAGCGTTGCTCCGGCTACAGGAAATCCTGCAAAGGACATATAAAAATCCTTCAGCGTTTTCGAACTTCTGAAATATTTGATCCAGTAGCATTCATACAACACCATCAGCACAAATGCCGTCATCCAGATTATAAGTTTCCATTCAAAATGAAGGCCTTCCAGGAACATTACCTTCGGATTAATTGCCGTAAAGATCACCAGGGATGTGCTCACCAGAACCTCACCAACGCGCTCAAGAATCAATAATATCTTATTCTCTTTTCTGGCACTTTCATCATAACCATCCGGCTTTGCCTTGCGTGCCCAGATGATATTCGGGACAAACAGCATCAGAAGAAATATAAAACCTGTAGCACAAAAGCCAAGGTCATATGGCCGTCCAATCCGCATAAAAGCAAGCGTACTTAATTTCACACTGCTTATGATATCTCCATATTGTGCCCTGAGCTTTCCTGCCATCAGGTCAGGATTGTATAAGTTCGTATGGTAACTTCCATAAATCCCCATGATCCTGCTGCCACCGCATCGTGTGTATGCATCTATAAAATTCGACACCATATAAGACTCTCGCAGTTCTGTCATCCCATTCTGTTCCGTATCATTATTACAAAACTCTATTCCCTGTCTGATACATTCCTTTGCAATCCTATATTGTTCGGAGTCATCAAGTCCGTTTTCCTCTAAATATTCCAGATACCTTGCCCCTGTGGTATCATACTGATGCCCTACATCGGTACCATAGAATATGGTTTCCGGACAACGTTCCTTGATCTCATGAAAGAACCCATAGTAGGATTCATTCCCCGACTGGGTTCCCTGAATCTCTTCAAAGAATAAATCGATCAGCTCATCCGAGTCCGCTTTCATCCACTCATTTAAGAACTCCGCACTGTAATATGGCAGTTCCACAAAAAGATTGCGATATCCTTCATCATAGTATTTACTCCACGCCTCGAACTCAATATCATAATACCTCTTATAACCATGTGCTTCTCCGTATAAACTTATCACAGTGTTTTCATTCGGAAATACATCTGTGGTCTGGTCGAAATGATCCAGAAGCAAACCTGCGACCACCAGAAGCAGTACAATGCCAAATGCTGATATTGTTTTTATCCTTGCCTTTTTATCCCTCATCCCTAATCCTTAAACTCCTTCGTATAGTATAATTGACCATCTATTTGTCATAACATGCAATATTATAGACCAGTATAACACAAACTCTACTGTAAAACACCGTCTTTCATTAGTCCGGCATCAGACTAATTGTCAAGTGAAATATTTTCCCGTTTCTTCCAGCTGATAAAACCATATACATCATAAAAAAAGAAAATAACAAAGATAACAGTTACTGCTAAATAGCGCAAATCGTTGATGGATGCCAGAACCCAGAGAACAATCAGTACAATGTCATTTGCCGCATATCCGACTGCATAATAGGAAGATCGTAACATTGTCAATGATGCCGCAAAAAAACTTGTTGTTACAGATATGGTACTGAATACTATATTAGGTGTGTTTAATGCAGATAAAATCATATAAAACAGCGTAGTAACAACGACTGCACCGACTAACAATAAAACCACATGCTTCTTAGTCAGTTTCTGAATCTCAACCTCCTTACCTCCCTCTGATGGATTTTTTATCCATGTTACCGTTGACCAGATTGCCATCGGCATAGTCATTCCAAGATATGTGATCATCTCCCCCCAATATCGGAATTGCCATGAGATAATACCGTACAGAATACTGAATATTATCATCAAAATCTGAGACCATACATTTCCTTTGGCCGCGAATATCAGAGATGTAACTCCTATACATGCAGCAATTAATGTCAACGGATCGCAACTGCCGGATAACAGATTTGAAATAATAATGATTAATAATGAACCGATCCACGCCCCCCATTCCTTTTTTGTTAAACCTGCGATTGGATTACTCATATCAGCTCTTACACTCCTTTTCCTCTTTTTCCAAAAAATAAAGCGCCAGAGCTTTCTATCTTCTCAGACCTAACGATAGAAATTCTGACGCTTAACTCCCCTACCCGGTGGCAGGAAAGTATCATAATCTATTTGGTTGTTACCTTTATAACATAAAATGCACAAGTTGTCTACTGTCTATATTTATTCAATATTGATTCCGGAATATAACAGAGCCTGCAATCCTCGGGATATCGTTCCAAATGATGCTGATGCTCCTCGGCACTTCTGACATAATTGGTTAATGGCAATACCTCTACAACGATTTTATCCCGGTCTGCACGCTGCTTAATAAAGTCCTTTGCTTCTGCAAGATGCTTTGCTGAGGTGCTGTATATACCGGTTCTATACTTCTTCCCGACATCGGCCCCCTGCTTGTTAAGACTATATGGATCAATAATTTCAAACAGATGCCCCATCAGATCCGTGATAGACGTAACCGTTTCATCAAAAGTCACCTTCACACATTCTGCGTATCCATCATACACGCCCTCCAGAGAATCCGTATCTCCGTTGGCTCTTCCCGCTTCTGTCTCTACTACTCCGGATACACTGTCAAAAAAGTGCTGCACACCCCACAGACAGCCTCCGGCTATATATACCGTTTCCATTTTCTGATCACCTCTTGCAATTTTCTGCCATTTTCGCACTCATTTCCCGGCTGCTTATTACCGTCCTCTGTCACCCAGCTGTTGACATAGCTTACGCCCTCAGGCATCATGCGCCCCTTTTCATGCAAGCTAATCACTGATCTCATTATAGCCTGAAGGTGATCTTTTTTAAAGTTGTTATATTATTACTGCTTTACGCCGGCCCGAATCTCTTTTGCGGCTGCAACCATGTTTCTAAGGCTGGCATCTGTTTCCGGCACACCTCTTGTCTTTAAACCGCAGTCCGGATTCACCCAAAGCTTCTCACGACTGATCTTTGTAAGCATGACATTCAATGCGCGAACAATTTCTTCCACAGACGGCACTCTAGGAGAATGAATATCATAAACACCAGGCCCTACTTCTGTTTCAAAATGATTTTCTCTCAGCGAATCCAGGATCTGCAGATCCGAACGGGATGCCTCAAATGTAATTACATCTGCATCCATATCATCTATCGCCGGAATAATATCTGTAAATTCACTGTAGCACATATGTGTATGAATCTGCGTATCCGCCTTCACTCCACTGTGTGTCAGACGGAAAGCCGGAATTGCAAAATCAAGATATTCTGTATACCAGTCGGATTTTCTGAGCGGCAGCTTTTCTCTTAAGGCAGCCTCGTCAATCTGTATCATCCGGATTCCGTTTGCCTCCAGATCCAGCACTTCATCCCGGATTGCCAGTGCAATCTGTGAGATGGATTCCTTAATGGATATATCCTCTCTTGGAAATGACCAGTTCAATATGGTAACCGGTCCTGTCAGCATTCCCTTCATAATTTTTTTGGTAAGTGACTGTGCATATACGGACCATTCTACCGTTATCGGTTTTTCGCGATACACATCGCCCCAGATGATCGGTGGTTTTACACATCTGGTTCCGTAAGACTGCACCCATGCTTTTTCTGTAAAAAGGAACCCGCCAAGTGCCTCACCAAAATACTCCACCATATCATTTCTCTCGTATTCTCCGTGCACCAGTACATCAAGTCCGATTTCCTCCTGCCATGCTACACATTCTGCGATCTTTTTCCGGTTAAACTCTATATATTCCTCTCTGGTAATCTCTCCCTTCCGGAATGCAGACCGGTTCGCCTTTACATCCCTGGTCTGTGGAAATGAACCAATCGTCGTTGTCGGAAACTCCGGAAGTCCAAACGCCTTCTTCTGCAGACTCTGGCGTTCCTTTCTCTTCGGCTCTCTGATATAATCCTCTGCCGTTACATGTGCAAGTCTGTTTTTCACTTCTTCATTTCCACATTTCCGATCGGCAGCAAAAAGATCATGATTTTTCTTATATGCCTCAGCATTGAAATATTCCGTATCCTCCGCAAGGTTACTTAGTTCTTTAAGTTCTGTCAGCTTCTCCTCGGCAAAAGCAAAATAAGCCAGATATTCTGTAGAAAGCTTCGTCTCATGTTTTAACGTATATGGCACATGAAGCAACGAGCAGGATGTCGATAATACGGTTTGAATTTCTTTTTCCCGTAAATCCGTTAAAACCTTCAATGTCTTCTCATAGTGATTCTTCCAGATATTTTTTCCGTTAACCAGTCCTGCAAACAACACTTTCTCCTTTGGGAACCCGAATGTTTCAATTAAATGAAGTGTTTCTTTTCCCTCCAGGAAATCAAGACCGATCCCTGCGAATGGCATGCGAATCAAATCCTGATAAATATCTCTTACATCCCCAAAGTATGTCTGTAAAAGTATCTTGCTGTCTTTTACCGCTGTCAGAATCGCATCATACAGTCTATGGAAAAGCGCAATGTCCTCTTCTCCCATATCCTGCACCAATGCCGGTTCATCAAACTGTATCCATACGATTTTTTCTTTCTCACACTTTCCGATCAGATCCTTATACGCTTCCACAATCTCATCTACATAATCATTTACCGTTCTGGTTCCTGTACATCTGCAAAGCTTCAGCATTGTATATGCACCGATCACAACCGGTTTTGTTTCTATTCCAAGTGCCTTTGCCTCAAGGTACTCTGACCATAACTTATCTCCGGATATTTTAATCGTTGTATCATCTTCCAGCTCCGGAACAATGTAATGGTAGTTCGTGTTGAACCATTTCTTCATGGCAAGTGCCTTAACATCTCCGGAGTCGCCCTGATATCCTCGCGCCATTGCAAAATACGTATCCAGCTCCGGCAGATTCAATTCTTTATATCGCTTCGGAACAATCCCCAGCAGCGTAGCTGTATCCAGCACAATATCATAAAATGAGAAATCATTACTTGAAATATACGTGATTCCCGCATTCTTCTGTGTCTGCCAATGTGTCTTTCGCAGTTCCTGTGCCTTCTGCAATAAGTCTTCCGCTTCTATTTCCCCTTTAAAATATTTTTCAGAAGCAAATTTTAATTCTCTTAATGTACCGATTCTTGGAAAAC
>CABQJA010000025.1 GCA_902464345.1 uncultured Clostridium sp. | reverse complement strand
GTCACCGGTTAAGATGATTTTATCCATGATTTTCTCTCTCTTTTCATTTATATCGTAAATATTGGTTTTTATGCCGGTAAAAGGCATAAAATAATACTTTCAATTATAGAAGTTATATGCAGGTATGTCAAGGAGCGATGATGGATAAGCTATAGATAGATTTTACAAGAAAATGATGGACAATCTGCAGTTAGTCTTCTATAATAAAAATGATGGTGAAGGGACATTTGCAGGAGAAATGTCCGGACCAGTTGGAGGGATTTGAATGAGAAAGAAGAGTCACTGGCGGCTTGCCAAGTACCTGATGAGGGAAAATCACAGACCGGCAATTGCCATGATGTTTAAGATAGGAAGTATTGCACCGGACTTTATGGTGCGTTCCATGATTCAGGGACATAGCTATGATACCACCCTTTCGAGAGTCGAGCGCAGACTTGAAATGCTGGAAGAAAGCGGACGGTGGAATCTGGTATCCGCGTACCGGGTGGGCTATGTTACACATTATCTGGCAGATTATTTTACGGCTCCGCATAATAATCACGGAGATTTTAATTTTCGGACGCATTGCATCTTTGAGAAGAAGCAGCTTCAGATGCTCCGGAAGCATCTGGATGATCAGTGGTGGTCAGACAGGGATTACAGAGAGTATCCGGATCTGATGCATTATCTGCAGGTGATGCATGATGATTATCTGCAGCAGGCACCGGCCGTAAGTACGGACTGTCAGTATATTACCAATGTTACGGAGCAGTTTTCGCATTATGCATTTTCCCTGTTTAATGAGAGACAGGCGAAGGCAATCGCACTGGCGGAGGCAGGAGAGAGTCCGGTAGAGCCGGGTAAGATAAGACGATTCGGCAGGAAGCTGCGGGATACCGTGTCACATAAGCATGCGGCATAGGAAGAATATGGGAAATCCTATGGAATCATAGGTTGAAAATGATGATATATCGTGGAAACGAACAGTTTGATAAAAAGTTTAATGGGATAAAAATGTAAAAAAATATTTACAAACCATAAAAGGGTATGTATAATGGTTTTAAACCGAAACGGTTAGAAAGCTATATACATACCCTTTATTTATGCTATGAAATATTGGAGTATACAGGGTAGCGGGATTACAGATCAAAACAGCGTTCGTCTGTTTTCTGTAGAAATGCAGGAATAGCTCCTGCGTATCAGATTCTGGGCTGGGCAGAACAGCATCCGGGGATATCCCCATGGAATCAGAAGCTATAACGGAATATGTAAGATCTATCTCTGAAATGCAGAGAAACTGGCAGAAAATTCAAGGGCACAGTCCCTTTTCATGGATAGATATTAAAGGAAAAGGAGATGTTGTAAATGAAAAAACATCGGATAAGGCATGGGGGAAAGCGGTTGCTGGCCGCTGTGCTTGCAATTATGATGGTGCTTTGCACCTGCTCCGGGTATCTGCCGGTTTCGGATGTGACCGGAGAGAATGCAGGAGTGAAAGAAGAAGAGCTTCCGCCGGAGCCGGACGGCGATGCGGCACCGGGGATGATCGGAATGCTGAATCCGTATCTGAACGGGCAAAGTCTGATCATTTATAAAAACGAATCAGATACCGGACATAAGCAGCCGCAGATTATTTACGGAACCTTTACGGAAAACGGACAGAGAGTGACAAGATCCCTGTACTGCATTGATTTTGCAAAGGTGTTACAGAGCGGTACTGGATTTGCGGAAGGGACGGATTATGCAAGGCTGAATGAGAGACAGAAACAGGCAGTGGCAGAGGTGCTTGGAAAGACAAAGATCCTGGATGCACCGCGGAATGCAGAGGGCGGATTTGACCATACAGGGAATCTGGTGGCGTGGCAGGAATATGTCGCAACCCAGCTTCTGATCTGGTATTACATCGACAGATATTATACACCGGGAACATGTGAGGGAATCGGTTGGTATGGCGTAGAGCGTGCCTGTGCAGACGGATATGCCAGTCTGGAGTATTGTAATATGGTGCGGGAGTATGTGGATGCACTGGACAAGGTTCCCGGATTTGCAGGTGAACAGCGGGAAACGGCACCGGCATATAAGCTGAAATATAATCACGCATCCGGCCGATACGAGACGGTGCTGACGGATGCCAATGGTGTGCTTGCACGTTTTGACTTTGAGAGCACTATGCAGGGAATCACATATGAAAAGACAGGAAACCAGCTGCGGATAAGATCGGATCGGGCAATCCCGGAGACAGGCTGTGCGGAGCTGACAGGGATCAGTCGGACGGACATGGGGGTGTTTACCTATGTTACGGCCGCGGATGCGGGGATACAGCCGCTGATCCGGTGCGATGGAGCCGTGCCAAAGGAGGATCACCGGATATATCTGAAAGTATATACGGAATCACTGGGTGGTATCCGGGTATATAAGCAGGCGGTTACGCATATGACAACTCCGTATTCTGTACAGGGAGCGGTATATGGAGTATTTAAGACAAAGACGGATGCGGAAGCCAATGTGAATCCGGTTGCGGCGATCCGAATAGACCGGAAGGATATGGAAGGAAACGATTATGGCGAGGTGAGCGAGCTGGCGTATGGCACTTATTATGTCAGGGAGACAGAAGGGCCGCAGGATCAGAATGGACAGGCAGTCGGACATTGGATGTTGGATCAGACTGTTTATAAGGTGACGGTGAAAGAAGCCTATGATCCGGAGCTGCAGGTAGGAAGTCCGGCTGCGGTTACTTCCAAAGAACAGAATTATACGGCGGTCATCCGGGTAGATAAGGAGTCTGCTATCCCGGCCATTAATAATGATAAGCGGACTCTGATTGGAGCTGTGTATGGAGTTTATGACACGTATGATGCGGCGGAGAAGGCCGGAACACGATACGCTTCAACGGCAGCAGCACAGCTTGGAGCAGAGGCGGAGGGAGCAGAGGCGACCATTGTCATAATGAAAAATCCGGATGGTATCTATGGGCAGGTAAACGGACTTCCGCTTGGAATCTATTATATAAGGGAAATCTATGCACCGAACGGCTGGTTAACGGATGAGACGATTCATACGGCAGATGTCAGAAAACGAAATACGCAGACCTTTGTTACAGCCAAGACATTGATATCCAGAGAAACGCCGGAGCATAGCATTATTTATGTCGGAAAAACCCGGAAAGAGAATCCGTTTGATGTTCTGGGGAAAAGTTTTGAAATGGGTGCGGGCGAAACTGCTTCTGGCATGCTTGGTGCAGAATACGGTGTGTTTAAGACCAGGGAGGATGCACAGAAGGCTCAGGTGAAGTCCTATGATGACAGCAGTGCCTATGAGGATGATCGTGTAACAACCATTGTCACGAACCGGACGAATGGCAGTATGCTTCTGGGTGGTCCGGATCTGTCTGTGTATAGTGCCTATGGGGAATCGGAGGCGTTGCCGAAGGGTACTTATTATATTGTAGAAACCAAGGCACCGAAGGGATGGTTGTTAGACCGACAGATCTATCGTAAATCAACGACCGGAAAGCTGCCGACCGGAATTTATTATGCGCTGGTTCATTCACAGGAGGTGGAGAAGTCCGGTGCCATTGAGCTTTATAAGACAGATGCAACCGGTGGGGAGCGGACTGCGGATGCGACTCTGAAGGGGGCAAAATACGGAATCTATGTGGAGAAGGCCCCGGGCTCCTCTGAATTAAAGCGGATAGCCGGAGGAGAAATCATAACGGATGATGCCGGATATGGTTATATCGAAGGCTTGCCGGAGGGAATCTATTATGTGAAGGAGGAGGTAGCATCTCCCGGATATCAGTTAGATCCGAATATCTATCCGGTTGAAATTACACCGGAGCTGGTAGCTTCTGTAAGACCGGTCGTGAAGGTGGAGAGTGTGGAAATGCCGATCCTGACCGATTATGAGATTACGAAAATAACCGTAGAGGACAGTACCGGTATCACAGAACCGACACCGCTGGCCGGGTGTGTATTCGGCCTGTATCTGAAATCAGAGCTGGATATCGAAAGACTGGAAAAGGATGCGTCAAAGGATGCATCCGGCAGGCTAAGTCTTACCCTTTCCTATCATGCAGATGGGACGGTGATTACGGAAGGAACTGTACTGGAAAATGTGGAGCCGTATTATACGGCAACTACCGGAAAGGATGGGAAAGCGGTATTTAAGGACTGCTATCCGGGGGAGTATCTGGTTGTGGAGCTGACGATCGGAAACCGGAAGGATGGTAATACTTATCGTGCGGTCAGACCGTATGAGGTATCACTACCGGTAACAGATGTTTCGGGCAGCTATAAATCAAAGGAAACAGTGACACTGACGGATGAATTTGCCGGTGAATACTTAAAGATTCAGAAGCTGGATCAGACAACCGGAGAGAAGGTCGATGGGAAGGTAGAGTTCCGAATCTATGATCTGGATCGGAAGCAGTATGTGAGTCTGTCGGTAAACGGCAGCGTGAAGGATCAGTTTGTAACAGATGACTCCGGTTGTATTCAGTTTGACAGTCGGCTCAGTCAGGGACATTACCGACTGGAGGAGGTCGCAGCTCCGGAATATTATGAGATGAAGGAAGTGGAGATCCGGGTGCTGGATGGGTATCTGGAATATCGGGAGCTGGCTGCGGATCATACACCTGCCGGTGAATGGATCAGGGCTGAATTTGAAGCGAAGGACGGTAGAGTGATTCAGATCATCCGGGTGGAGGATATGCCATACCGGATTCAGGTGGAGAAGGTGGATGAAGCGGGAGAGCCGTTACGTGGCGCCACACTTGCGATTGCCTATGCCGATGGAAAGCAACCGGCAGTAGATGCCGATGGAAACTATGAGATATTAAAGCTTGTAGGGCAAGCGGGAACTCAGCAGCAGAAGGTACAGCCAGAAAGAGAAAGAGAGGAACTGCAGCCGGAAGAAACACAACCGGGAGAAAAACAACCGGAAGAAAAACAACCGGAAAAGTCACAATCAGAGATGGTAGAAGCCCGATGGACAACAACGGCAGCGAAGCAGGTATGGGAATATGTTCCGAGAGGAAACTATTTTCTGGTGGAGCTGGAGGCGCCGGATGGATATGCGATTGCAGATCCGATACCGTTTACGGTTGGCACAGAACCGGTGCAGACGATCACGATGGTGGATCGGAGAATGACCGGCCGGGTAGCGGTTGCGAAGACCGGGCCGATGCTTGTCGGAGCAGAACCGGAGGAAACAGAGTTTGGAACCGTATGGCATCTGCAATATGAACAGCGCCCGATGGCAGGGATTACATTTACAATCTATGAAGAAGGGACGGACAGGGAGGTATGTTCCTTTGTGACCGGTCCGGAAGCAGTTACCTATTCGCCGGAACTGGATCTGACCGGAGATCAGAAATACTATATGATAGAGACGGCAACTCCGGCAGGGGTTGTTATGAGTACGGATAAGTATCCGTGTAAGATGATCTATGACGAGGATGCCGCAGGATATGTAACGGAGATCATCAAAGTAGAGAATCAGGCAATGAATGCGGAGCTACGGTTATATAAGCAGGGAGAAATGGCAGTACCATTGGAGGACGGTACATGGACCTTTGAACCGGAAGGGCTTGCAGGTGTCTGGTTTGGCGTATATGCTGCAGAAGATATCTTAAATGTACAGGGAGAGGAGATTTTGGAAAAGGATTCTCTTGTTGGTCTCGGCAGTACGGATCAGAAGGGGTGCTGCAGGATCTGCGAGACATTGCCGGCCGGTAGCTATTACTGGAAGGAATTAAAAACGATGGATGGCTATATATTAGAGGAGAACCGCTATGACTTTGAACTTGCATATCCGCCGGATCAGACGGAGAATGAATGGAAGATCGAGGTGAATAAAGAGCAGCCATTGATGAACCGGTTATATAAGGCACGCCTTATTTTAAATAAGAAAGGAGATGACGATAAGAGACTGCCGGGAGTTACATTTACCCTGTTCCGGGATGGAAAAAGGATTGGAGAATACATGACAGATGCAGATGGAAGGATCGAGATTGAGCAGCTCCCATATGGCAACTATTACTTTAAGGAAACAAAAGGGATACTGGGATATCTGTTTGATGCGGAGATAAAATATGCGTTTGCGGTGGAAGCAAAGGATAACCAGACGATAGAGCTGAATATTGTAAATGAAAAGGCGCAGGAGCTTCCGGTTCCGATCACCGGAGATTCCATGTCAATGCTCTTTGGACTGGGGCTGCTTGTGACCAGTATTCTGGCATTTATACTGATAAACGGAAGCAGCATCCGGAGAAGAAAACGGAATACGGGAAAGAGGACAGAATAAAAGGAACTATGGAATAAGAAAAGACCTTGACAGACTTTACCATTGCGTGATAGCATTTCTCATGATTGGTATTATTTATAGGAAAGAGTTTTAAATAATAAGTGATTTCAGAAAGGGAATAAGCAATGATAATGAAAATTTTGGGTGGCTTTTTGATGGCACTTGCAGACAGTGTGCCCGGAGTGTCAGGAGGAACCATAGCATTTATTCTGGGATTGTATGATGATTTCATTACTTCGCTGAATAATATTGTGAGCAAGGATAAGGAGAAACGGAAGGCAGCTTTTTTCTTTCTGTTAAAGCTCGGAAGCGGCTGGATCGTCGGTATGGCCGGAGCTGCCATGGTTATCACAAGTATATTTGAAAAACATATTTATGCAATCAGTTCTTTATTTATCGGATTTGTACTGTTTTCGATTCCGTTAATTATTATGGAAGAAAAAGAAACACTGAAGGGTAAATATAAGAACCTTGTATTTACGGTTCTCGGAATCCTGTTGCTGGTAGCAATTACGTATCTGGCACAGAACGGTATATTAAAAGGCAATGTGGATCTGAGTGTTTCCGGATTGAATTTCGGACTGGGTGTATATGTATTTTTTGCTGCTATGTGTGCAATTTCGGCAATGGTATTACCGGGTATTTCCGGTTCTACGCTGCTTCTGGTATTCGGCATTTATCAGGCAATTCTCGGTGCATTAAAGGGATTGCTGACAGGTGTGGTAAAGGGAGATTTCTCTTATCTTCCGATTGTAATTATATTCTGTGCCGGTGTTGCGGTGGGTATTTTTACCATAGTCAAGCTGTTAAAGCGGGGACTGGAGAAGCACAGAAGTGCCATGATGTATTTTATACTGGGGATGATGATCGGCTCTCTGTATGCAATCGTGATGGGGCCGACCTCTATCAGTGAACCGGTAGATCCGTTATCATGGAAGACATTTGGATTTGTATATTTTGTAGCAGGTGGTATTATTATCTTTGGATTACAGGCATTGAAGGGTGTGTTTGAGAAAAAGGAAGCCGAAAAGAATGCTGCAAAACAGGTAGAAGAACAGAAGTAAATGATAAATGAAATCACCATAAGGAGGCTGATGAAATGACAATTACGGATGAAACCATTGAGTATGTTGGCATACTGGCAAAGCTGGAGCTTTCAGAGGAAGAGAAAGAACAGGCAAAGAAAGATATGAGTGATATGCTGGCATATGTAGGAAAACTGAATGAGCTGGATACAGACGGCGTAGAACCAATGAGTCATACCTTTGATGTGCATAATGTATTTCGGGAAGATGTTGTAACCAATGGCGATGACAGAGACAATATGATTCTGAATGCACCGGAGAGCAAGGACGGATGCTATCAGGTTCCGAAGACATTTGACTAAGGAGGCAGTGACATGGATTTAATGAGTTTGACAGCGGTTGAGCTGGGAAAAAAGATCGCATCCGGTGAGGTGACATCCGTAGAGGCAACAAAGGCAGCACTGGATCGGATGGAACAGCTGGAGAAAGAGTATAACAGCCTTGTTACCATTGACCGGGAAGGTGCACTGGCACAGGCAGAAGCAGTACAGAAGAAGATAGATGCAGGAGAACTGACCGGACCGTTAGCCGGTGTTCCGGTAGCCATTAAGGATAATATGTGTATCAATGGTATGCTGACGACCTGCAGTTCAAAGATTTTGAGTAACTTTAAGCCGACTTTTACAGCAGAGGCAGTAGTTCAGCTTCAGAAGGCCGGAGCTGTGATCGTAGGTAAGACGAACATGGATGAGTTTGCTATGGGTTCAACGACCGAGACCTCATATTATGGTGCTACGAAGAACCCGTGGGATACGAACCGGGTTCCGGGTGGTTCATCCGGTGGATCGGCAGCGGCAGTAGCGGCAGAGGAAGTACCGTATGCACTGGGATCGGATACCGGTGGATCCATTCGTCAGCCGGCAGCCTTCTGTGGCGTGACCGGTATTAAGCCAACCTACGGAAGAGTATCCAGATATGGCCTGATTGCTTATGGTTCCTCTCTGGATCAGATCGGACCACTGGCAAAGGATGTAACAGACTGTGCGACAGTGCTTGAAATCATCAGTACCCATGACAGTAAGGATTCTACTTCGGTAGATCGTAAAGATACAGACTTTACATCTGCACTGGTTGATGATGTAAAAGGAATGAAAATCGGTATTCCAAGGGATTATTTCGGCGAAGGCATTGATCCGGATGTAAAGGAGCAGGTTCTGGCAGCAGCAAAGACGCTGGAGGAAAAGGGTGCTATCGTTGAAGAGTTTGATCTGAGTCTGGTTGAGTATGCGATTCCTGCATACTATATTATCGCTTCCGCAGAAGCAAGCTCCAATCTGGAGCGGTTTGACGGTGTAAAATACGGATACCGGACAGCAGAATATACAGATCTTCACAATATGTATAAGAAGACACGTTCAGAGGGATTCGGACCGGAAGTAAAACGGAGAATCATGTTAGGATCCTTTGTATTAAGCTCCGGATATTACGATGCTTATTATATTAAGGCACTGCGAACCAAAGCATTGATCAAGCAGGCATTTGACAAGGCGTTTGAGAAATATGATGTGATCCTCGGGCCGGTAGCTCCGACAACTGCATTGAAGATCGGAGAGAGTTTATCGGATCCGTTAAAGATGTATCTGGGTGATATTTATACCGTATCCGTGAATCTGGCAGGACTTCCGGGTATTTCGCTTCCATGTGGATTTGACAGGGATGGAATGCCGGTAGGTATGCAGCTTCTGGCGAAGCCTTTTGATGAGAAGACCATTATTCGTGCCGCTTATACCTTTGAACAGGGTAGAGGCTATAAGAGACCGACAGCATTGACAGAAAGGGGGCTTTAAAATGAGTAAGGCATATGAAACAGTCATCGGACTGGAGGTTCATGTTGAGCTGGCAACAAAGACAAAGATCTTCTGTGGATGCAGTACGGCATTTGGAGGCGCTCCGAATACACACACCTGCCCGGTATGTACCGGTATGCCGGGATCCCTTCCGGTATTGAATAAAGCAGTTGTGGAGAAGGCAATTGCGGTAGGTCTGGCTACGAACTGTACGATTACAAAGAATTGCAAATTTGATCGAAAGAATTATTTTTATCCGGATAATCCGCAGAATTATCAGATTTCTCAGCTGTATTATCCGATCTGCAGAAACGGTAAGGTAGAGATTGAGGTAAACGGAAATAAGAAATTTATAGGAATCCATGAGATTCATATGGAGGAGGATGCAGGAAAGCTGGTACATGATCCATATGATGATACGTCTCTGGTTGATTTTAACCGTTCCGGTGTGCCTTTGATCGAGATCGTATCTGAGCCGGATATGCGTTCGGCAGAGGAGGTAATCGCATACCTGGATAAGCTGAGAATGATCATTCAGTATCTGGGAGCCTCTGATTGCAAGCTGAATGAAGGATCCATGCGTGCAGATGTGAATCTGTCCGTACGGGAAGTGGGTGCGGAGCAGTATGGTACCCGTACCGAGATGAAGAACCTGAATTCATTCAAGGCAATTGCAAGAGCTATTGAAAATGAACAGGAACGTCAGATTGACCTGATCGAAGAAGGAAAGGCGGTTGTTCAGGAGACACGCCGCTGGGATGATACAAAGGGATATTCCTATGCAATGCGTTCTAAGGAAGATGCACAGGATTACCGGTATTTCCCGGATCCGGATCTGGTTCCGATCATCATCAGTGATGAGTGGATGGAAGAGATTCGTGCGAAGCAGCCGGAGCTCAGAACAGAGAAGCAGCAGAGATATAAGGAAGAGTACGATATTCCGGAATATGATATTGACATCATTACTTCTTCCAAGAAGATGGCAGATCTGTTTGAAGAGACGATTGCACTTGGTGCAGCACCGAAGAAGGTATCCAACTGGTTAATGGTAGAAACCATGCGACTGTTAAAGGAGCATGAGATGGAAGCAGATGAGATTCGGTTCTCCGCTGCAAATCTGGCTGCGTTGATTCAGATGGTGGAAGCAAAAGAAATCAACGGTACGGTTGCGAAGGAAGTATTTGAAAAGGTATTCTCTGAAAATATTGATCCAAAGGCGTATGTAGAAGAGCATGGATTAAAGACTGTAAATGATGAGGGTGCATTGAAGAAGGTTGTTGAGGAAGTAATTGCATCCAATCCACAGTCTGTAGAGGATTACAGAAACGGTAAGGAGAAGGCAATCGGATTCCTGGTTGGACAGACGATGAAGGCCATGAAGGGGAAGGCTGATCCGGGTATGGTAAATAAGATGCTGAAGGAATTACTGTAACAAGGGACCAAAAGAAACGTAGAAATATAAAGGCCTGAATATATGGGAAAAAACAGAAACAGAAAACTGAATAGATTCCTGTGTCGTATTATGCCGCTGGTATTGCTGCTGTGGGGAACCGCAGCGGCTGCCGGCGGTTGCCTTTTTACGGAGAAAACAGAGCTGGATATCAGTGCGATAGAACCGGTTCAGATGAAGGCTGCATCCAGACTGGATGAGAACTGGGTGCTGACTCCGGAAGCATGGGTGAAGGAAACACTTCAGACAATGACGCTGGAAGAGAAGGTGGGACAGATGTTCTTTGTGACACCGGGCAATCTGGCAAACCCCACGACCAAAGCTGCCAATCAGGTTACACAGGCAACCGATGGTATGCTGAGCAGTATAGATACCTATGCACCCGGAGGGATAATCCTGATGAGTGGAAATATAGAAAATGATGCGCAGGTTACGGAGCTGATAAAGGCATGTCAGGAACGGACGAAGCTGCTGCTCTTTGTCGGTGTGGACGAAGAAGGTGGAATCGTGTCCAGACTGGGTGGTTGTGCCGGTATCAGCATGGAGAATGTAGGGGCTATGCAGGACATCGGAGAAACCGGAGATCCGGAGCAGGCATATGAGGTTGGGAAAACATTGGCGGAAGGATTGCAGAGCTATGGATTTAATCTGGACTTTGCTCCGGATGCGGATGTTTTGACCAATCCGCAGAATTATGAGATCGGAACCAGGTCCTTTGGTAGCGATGCTGATCTGGTGGCACGGATGGTCGGAGAAGAAGTACGTGGATTACAGGAGCATGGTGTCAGTGCAGTTGCCAAGCACTTTCCGGGACATGGTGCAGTCAGCGGGAATACCCATAAGAATCTGCAGCAGGTGGATACGACGTTAGATGAATTGGAAACAGTGGAATTTCTGCCGTTTGAAAAGGCGATAGAAGAAGATGTGGATGCCATTTTAATCTCGCATCTGTCACTCTCAGAGGTGGATCCGGCGGAACCGTCTACCTTGTCGAGGGAGGTTGTGACCGGATATCTGCGGGAGGAGCTTGGATATCAGGGCGTTGTGATTACCGACTCCTTTCAGATGGGATCAATTACAAAAAACTATAGTCAGGAGGAAGCAGCACAGAAGGCTATCCTTGCGGGCTGTGATATGATATTGATGCCGCAGGATTATAATGCCTGTTATCAGGGCATTCTGAATGCAGTGGCAGAGGGACAGATATCAGAGGAACGGATCGAAGAATCCTGCAGGAGGATTCTTCTGGCAAAAATAAAAAGAGGCATACTGATTCCGGAATAACGGACATATGCCCCTAGTTCCCGACCTTCGATTCGTATTCATCAAAGAGATAGTCGTAGATGTTTGCAAGTCCGACAAATTCGCAGCCATACAGATATAAACCGTTGTCCAGCTGCTCTGTACGAATGATCTTTACAACATAGCGGAGTATATCAGTGGTGCCTTCGAATTCAATGGCGGCATTAAAATAATAGCCGAGAGGGATCTGGGTTGTGGTTGTAAAACCAAGACCGGACTTTGAAATATTAAATACATTGAACTCGGCATTTCCAATCTGCAGTTCTTCGTTTTGTTTAAATAAAGAGGATACTTCCAGTGTTAATTTGATCGGAAGACGTTTATATTTTCTTTTTTCGGATACGGATTCAGACATAGTGAATACTCCCCTTTCTGACTTTTTGTTAATTATAACAAATCGTAGAATGATATGCCAGCGCAAAATGTAGAAATACGACATGACGGGAAACAACCATTGACAGTTTCCCGGAAAAAGGACATAATGATACATGGTTGATTGACAAAAGAATAAACTACAAGGAGAACAAGAATGTCCGAACAGATTATGGATCATGCATATGAGGAAGAAGAGCTCCATGAGGAATGTGGGGTGTTTGGAGCGTACAGCTTTGATGGCGAAGATGTAGCACCGTCCGTGTATTATGGATTGTTCGCACTTCAGCATCGAGGACAGGAAAGTTGTGGTATTGCGGTGTCAGATACCGAAGGACCGATGGGAAAGGTGCTGTCCTATAAGGGAATGGGACTGGTCAACGAGGTATTTGAACCGGAGAATCTGGAGAAATTAAAGGGAAATATCGGCGTGGGACATGTGCGATATTCGACAGCGGGCTCCAGTACCCGTGAGAATGCACAGCCGCTGGTACTGAATTATGTAAAGGGTACTCTGGCATTGGCACATAACGGTAATCTGACCAATGCACCGGAGCTTCGGAGAGAGCTGGAGTATACCGGTGCTATCTTTCAGACCACGATTGACTCTGAGGTAATTGCATATCATATTGCGAGAGAACGGTTAAATACAACCACTGTTGAGGATGCAGTGGCAAGAGCCATGAAGAAGATTGAAGGTGCCTATTCGCTTGTGATCATGAGTCCGCGAAAGCTGATCGGAGCCAGAGATCCATTCGGATTCCGTCCGTTATGTATAGGAAAGCGGGATAATACATATTTTCTGGCATCGGAGACCTGCGCACTGGATACCGTCGGTGCGGAGTTTGTCCGGGATGTAGAGCCGGGAGAGATTGTAACGATTTCGCCGGAGAATGGAATCCAGTCTGTAAAGAGCATGTGTCAGGAGAAGCATGCAAGATGCATTTTTGAATATATTTATTTCGCACGGCCGGACAGCCATATTGATGGTATGAGTGTGTATGCATCCCGTATCATTGCGGGACGGTGTCTGGCAAAGGATCATCCGGTGGATGCAGATCTGGTAGTCGGTGTTCCGGAGTCCGGAAATGCGGCAGCCATGGGATATGCACTGGAGTCCGGAATCCCATATGGTACAGCATTTATCAAGAATACCTATGTAGGTCGGACCTTTATTAAGCCGAAGCAGAGTCAACGGGAGTCCAGTGTAAATGTGAAGCTGAATGTCCTGAAAGAGGTTGTAAAAGAAAAGCGGGTTGTTATGATCGATGACTCGATTGTCCGGGGAACGACCAGTGACCGGATCGTAGGTATGCTGAAGGCGGCCGGAGCAACAGAGGTACATGTAAGGATCAGTTCGCCGCCGTTTTTGCATCCGTGTTATTTCGGAACGGATATACCGGATGAGGATCAGCTGATCGCCCATAACAAGACAGTGGAAGAAATCTGTCAGATCATCGGAGCGGATTCCCTCGGCTATCTGGAGCTGAATCGTTTGCCGGAGCTGATTCATGACCATTGCGGTTACTGTGATGCCTGCTTCAGCGGTAATTATCCGATCAAGCGGCCGACAGAGGATATCCGCGGCGAACATGAGGAGTTCAAGCGAGGAACAATATCAAACAAGGTTTAGGAGGAAGTACAATGAGTAACAATGAGATTTATCAGAGCCCGTTATCAGCCAGATATGCAAGTCGCGAGATGCAGTATATCTTCTCGCCGGACATGAAGTTTAAGACATGGCGTAAGCTGTGGATCGCTCTGGCAGAGACAGAACTGGAGCTGGGACTGAGCGAGAATGGCAAACCGGTTATTACTCAGGAACAGATTGATGAGTTAAAGGCACATGCCGATGATATTAATTATGAAGTGGCAAAGGAACGGGAGAAGCTGGTGCGTCATGATGTAATGAGTCATGTATATGCCTATGGTCAGCAGTGCCCGAAGGCAGCCGGCATTATCCATCTGGGTGCAACCAGCTGTTATGTCGGTGACAATACAGATGTGATCGTGATGACAGAGGCCATGAAGCTGGTTCGTAAGAAGCTGATCAACGTGATTAATGAGCTGGCAAAATTTGCAAGAACATATAAAGATCTTCCGACTCTGGCATTTACACATTTCCAGCCGGCTCAGCCGACAACGGTTGGCAAGCGTGCAACCCTGTGGATGCAGGAGCTGTTACTGGACTTAAGTGATCTGGAATATATGATCGGTCAGCAGAAGCTGCTTGGATCTAAGGGAACGACCGGTACACAGGCAAGCTTCCTGGAGCTGTTTAATGGTGATCATGAGAAGGTTCGCCAGATCGATAAAAAGATCGCAGAAAAGATGGGATTTGCAGAGTGTTATCCGGTATCCGGACAGACTTATTCACGGAAGGTGGATTCCAGAATTCTGAATGTATTATCCGGGATTGCACAGAGCGCCCATAAGTTTTCGAATGATATTCGTCTGCTTCAGCATCTGAAGGAAATCGAGGAACCGTTTGAGAAGAATCAGATCGGCTCTTCTGCTATGGCATATAAGAGAAACCCTATGCGGAGTGAGAGAATTGCATCCCTGTCAAATTACGTGATCGCAGATTCTATTAACCCGGCAATTACAGCAGCTACCCAGTGGTTTGAGAGAACTCTGGATGACTCTGCCAATAAGAGAATTTCCGTTCCGGAAGCATTCCTCGCAATCGATGGTATTCTGGATCTGTATCTGAATGTTGTAGATGGCCTGGTTGTATACGATAAGGTTATTTATCAGCGGTTCATGAAGGAGATTCCGTTCATGGCAACCGAAAACATTATGATGGATGCGGTTAAGAGAGGCGGTAACCGTCAGGAACTGCATGAGCGTATCCGCGAGCATTCCATGGCAGCAGGTGCTGTTGTAAAGAAGGAAGGCAAGGAGAATGATCTGGTAGATCGAATTGCTGCAGATCCTGCATTCGGTATGACCAAGGAGGAAATCGAGGCATTGTTAGAGCCTAAGAACTTTGTGGGACGTGCACCGGAACAGACAGAGGAATTTCTGGATGAAGTGGTACAGCCGATTCTGGATGCGAACCGGGACATTCTGGGTATGACCGCAGAGATTAATGTATAATAAAAAGGACTGAATATGATGTGGTTTCTGCTTTGCGAAAGCAGAAAACATCAGAACCCGAAAATGAATAGTTAAGATAAGAGACCGTCTGTATTACATGATAGATAAATGGAAAGCAGACGGTCTTTTGTTTGTTATGATATATGGTAATGGAAGAAACTTCTCTGAATGATTCTGCATGACAGAGTGGGTGATTGATGATAGAATGAAGACATGACAGGAGGGTAACGGAGCATGAATATCAGCATGGAATATTATAAGATATTTTATTATGTGGCCAAATATAAAAGCATCACAGGTGCAGCGGGCGAGCTCTGTATTTCTCAGCCGGCAGTCAGTCAGGCACTGAAGCAGCTGGAACAGGCACTGGGGGGCTGTCTCTTTGTCCGGACCGTAAAGGGCGTGTCCTTAACCAAAGAGGGAACCATGCTTTATTCCTATGTAAAAAACGGATATGAGCAGATCGCGCTGGGAGAACAGAAGCTGCAGGAAATGTTGAATATGAAGACCGGAGAGATCCGAATCGGAGCCAGTGATATGACATTGCAGTTTTATTTGCTCCCATTCCTTCGGAACTACCACAGACTGTATCCGGATATCAAGGTTACGGTGACCAATGCTCCGACACCGCAGACACTGGAACATCTGAAGGCGGGGCGGATCGATTTCGGAATTGTCAGCACTCCGTTCGAGGAGCAGAAGCATCTGCAGATTCTTCCGGCACGGGAGATACAGGATGTATTTGTGGCGGGCAGCCGGTTCTGGAGCTATAAATCACAGATGCTTCGATATGAGCAGCTAAATCATATGCCAATCATATGTCTGGAGGAAAATACCAGCACCAGACATTATGTGGATCGATTCCTGAATGAGGAAAAAGTGACATTGGAGCCGGAGTTCGAGCTGGCAACCAGTGATATGATCGTACAGTTTGCTCTGCAGAATCTGGGAATCGGCTGTGTGGTGCAGGATTTTGCACAACGTTATATCGATGCGGATGAGCTGTTTGTCCTGCAGTTTGATAAACAGATACCGAAACGGCACATCTGCGTGGTGAATGATGATCGGTTGCCACTATCGGTAGCTGCGGATGGACTGATGAAACTGTTAATGGCATAATTGACGGTTATGAAAAATATAATAAATATTGATTTTACTTATGGAAGAACATGTTGTATACTAAAAAGGCATTGTGGGTTTATTTCGCAATGACATTGAATTGTGACAGATGTAGCAGGAGGATGCACGTATGGTAAAGGCAATTGTGGGAGCCAATTGGGGCGACGAAGGAAAAGGTAAGATTACAGATACATTAGCAAAGGAATCCGATATTATTGTTCGGTTCCAGGGTGGTGCAAATGCAGGTCATACCATTGTAAATAATTATGGTAAATTCGCATTGCATACACTTCCGTCCGGCGTATTTTACGGACATACAACCAGTATTATCGGAAACGGTGTGGCACTGGATATTCCGAAGCTGGTTCATGAGATTGATGACGTTGTGGCAAAGGGTGTACCGAAGCCGAAGATTCTGGTTTCCAATCGTGCACAGATCGTTATGCCATATCATATTCTATTCGATACGTATGAGGAGGCAAGACTGGCAGGTAAGTCATTCGGTTCTACCAAGTCCGGAATTGCACCGTTCTATTCAGATAAATATGCGAAGATCGGTTTTCAGGTAAGTGAGTTGTTTGATGAGGATGCTCTGAAAGAGAAGATCGAGCGTGTGATCGTTCAGAAGAATGTATTACTTGAGCATTTATATCATCAGCCATTGTTAAAGGCAGATGAGATTTTCCAGACCTTAATGGAATATAAGGAAATGATCGAGCCATATGTATGCGATACTTCCGCATATTTATATCAGGCGATCAAGGATGGCAAGAATATCCTGTTAGAGGGACAGTTAGGTTCCCTGAAGGATCCGGATCACGGTATTTATCCGATGGTAACATCATCCTCAACATTGGCAGGTTACGGTGCAATCGGTGCCGGTATTCCGCCATATGAGATTAAGAAGATCATTACCGTATGTAAGGCATACTCAAGTGCGGTAGGTGCCGGTGCATTTGTCAGCGAGATCTTCGGCGAGGAAGCAGATGAATTAAGAAGACGCGGCGGTGATGGCGGCGAGTACGGTGCTACTACCGGTCGTCCTAGAAGAATGGGATGGTTTGACTGTGTAGCATCCAAGTATGGCTGCCGTGTACAGGGAACCACAGATGTAGCATTTACCGTTTTGGATGTATTAGGCTATCTGGATGAGATTCCGGTATGTACCGGTTATGAAATCAATGGCGAAGTAACCACAGACTTCCCAACCACGACCTTACTGGAGAAGGCAAAGCCTGTATTGGAGACTCTGCCGGGCTGGAAGTGTGACATCCGTGGCATTAAGAAATATGAAGACTTACCGGAGAACTGCCGGAAGTATATTGAGTTTGTAGAGAAGCATATCGGCTTCCCAATCACGATCATCTCAAACGGCCCTGGCCGCGACGATATCATATACAGATAAGGCTCAAGCCGTGCACAACAAAACGACAAGCGTTGCGGTATGCTTGCATACAGAGCAACGGGTTGCCGTTTTGTTGTATAGGGCGCAGCCCGATGACCGAGCCGACAGGCGAGGTAGGCACGGCATGCGTGCAGAGGTCATGGCAAAGTGTCAGAATCGATAGGGCGCAGCCCGGTGACCGAGCCGACAGGCGAGGTAGGCACGGCATGCGTGCAGAGGTTGTTACAAAGCGTCAACCGCGCCATCAGGCGAGGAGGTACTATGGAATATACAGTGAAAAAAAGTAAAGCAGGACGGATCGGCTACCGAATTACCGGAGCCGTATTTTTAGTGCTTGGAATTCTCGGAGTCGTATTGGCAGTCCGGGTTCCGTCTATGAAATTTCTTGTGATTGCAGTTGCAGCAGTGGCTGCATTCTATGGCGTTTATTTGCTGAAAGCATCGTTTCGGCAGCAGGCATATGATATCACATATGAATTTACGGAAGAACATATAAAGCTGATTCTTCATAATGGGGAGAAGCTTCTTCCGTATGATGAGGTTTCAAGAGTGCAGTGGATAGAACCCAGCCCGGATGTGGATTATGTCATGATCCAGATTCAGTCAGGAAAACAGCAGTACGTATTACACTTTACAGGAAAAAGAGCATATGCTGAGAAAATTTATTCATATCTGCTGACGCGGGTTCCGGAAATCGGCTAGAAA